>JAFGFT010000049.1 GCA_016930935.1 Dehalococcoidia bacterium
ATCGAAGTCAATGATGTCGGAACCAGGCAGGATGACCTTATCGTCATCGGTTGGTGTTGCCTGCTTCTCCCACTTCGAAGTACCGGGATCAGCGCTAACGGACGGAGCAACGACCAGGGCGCCCAGTATGAAGGACAGGGCAATGGTTACGTGCAGAGCACGTGAGAGCCATTTTCCTTTGGTCATTTTCAATTACTCCTAAATGAGTTCAATTTTGTTTTCTCCCCTGGCGAGGGCTTCGACTGCCCTGAGCGCAGGGTGCTTGTATTCCAGTGTCTGTCATGCACGAGGTATCCACATTGAGGCCCGCCTCGCAATCGGGCCTACCCTATCGTCCGTGCCAGGGAGTCTCTGGATGCAACCAAGTGTGTCCCCTTCTTCAATTCGGCACGGCACATGCCCGGGCAGGGCTTATCTGTCTTCCCCTCTGCCGAGACCATTCGCTTGTCGTCTCATCTGTCTGTCATCCCGGGTCCATCGAGTCGACCGGTACCGGGGATGGAGCGAGAAACGGGCGAGAGGCCCTTGCGTCGGGATTCTCTCAATAGGCAGTTCCTCCCTATTCTTGTATTTCACTCCGAAGGGACAACAATAAAGGACATACCCTTCGGGGCAATTCTGACTATCAGACCACATATGCGTCAGGCGTGTCAATAGGTTTCTGGTAGAAAATGTCGGGTACGAACAACAAATGTGCCGTATCCGAGTGGCTTTCCTGTGGTGGGGCTGACTTTCAGGACTTATTGTGCCTCTGCGGGGGCAACTGTCGGTCTGGATTCTGCGGCTATGGTTATGCCTGTTGATTCCCACTCCATCTTTCCGCACCGCATGGTTGCTGAGGCCGCGCTGTGCGAGGAGTCCGGTGGACGGAATTGACGGAATGGACCGGTCTGACCGGGTGGACCGGATGGACGGAATGGAACGGGTGGCTGGCATGACTGGTTGCGACCATGCTGGTTGAGGAAGAGCAATGAAGTGCGAATTCCGGCTGCTGCGCCTCGCTATGGTGGCGTCCCGGTGGCTGGAGAATATGGAATTCCATGGTGCTAGAATCGCACGGACCACAGTCATGGCAGGAAGGAGGCATCTCACATGGGAAGCACGCATTACACAATCACTCCAGTGAGCGTGGGAACACTGACCATCGACAAGTCTCAGCAGATATGGGGCCAGGGATTTGGCACGAAAATCGACATTCCGGTGCTGATGTTCTATGTGGAGGGTGGCGGCAAGCGCATCATGGTGGACACAGGTTGCTCCTCTCCCGAGTCGGCCGCGAAGTACCACTACCCGTTCATCCGCAAGCCCGAGGAAGACCCGACGCGCGCTCTTGAAGCGATCGGCGTCAATCCGGGGGAGATAGACATCGTTGTTGCAACGCACCTGCACTGGGACCACTGCTACAACCATGAGTTGTTCACCAATGCGCGGTTCCTCATTCAGAGGACGGAATTGCAATTCGCGGCGGCGCCGTTTCCCATCTTCGCGAATGCCTATGAGTCGACCATCGCAGGGATGGTTCCACCCTACAGTAAGACGAAGTTCGAAGTGCTGGACGGGGATTTCGACCTGCTGGACGGATTGAAGATAGTCTTTGCGCCGGGCCATACTCCTGGCATGCAGTGTGTGGTAGCCAACACCGCCAGGGGCGTGTACTACATTGCAGGCGACAACGTGGGGCAGTATGAGAATCTGGAAGGCAACCGCTTCGGTCGGCCTATTCCGGGCATCAACTTCATCAACCTCGCTGATTACTATGAGTCGTTCCGGCGCATGGAGCGCATCGCCGACCATGTGCTGCCGGGGCATGACCTGAGGGTTTTGGACCAGGCGCGCTACGGATAGCGCAGAGATGCAGCATTCGTTCGTGGTGGTGGGGCCGTCCCTGCCCTCCGGTGATGCTGTCTCGCCAACCTGCCGTCGCAGTTGACAGTCCAATCCGATGGTGACAGATTGGATGCATGTGTCCCACTCCCGCTTCCCGGGAGACCGAAGACCTGTAGTTGGTGCTACTCCCTTGCCTACTGGGGCGCGTTGTTGCTGAGGTGCAGGACGATGCCGAGGGTGCTCTGGACGGGAAAACTCACTCCGCAGATTTGGCTGATGCTGAACACAAGCAATGTCTTCGCCTGGGCTACCGGCGCCACGCGGGACACGGATGCCATGAAGGAGAGGGTGAGGAAGGGATACGACGGTGCGTTCAGCGACCACGTTAACCACTATGATGAGGTGGGTTCGGTGCTCCAGATGCGGTCTGCCGCCGAGCAATTGAGGGATGTGGATGTGCGTGGAAAGTCTGTTCTTGATATCGGCGGCGGTACCGGCGTTGCTTCCTTCCTCATGCTGCGACATGGCGCTTCGAAGGTTGTCTGTGGCGACATCTCGGAGAAGATGCTCGTCCAGGCGCGGCTGAATGCCGAGCGTGAGGGCTATGGTCCGAACCTCATTGAGTTTTGTCGGCTTGATGCTGAAGTCCTTCCTTATGACGAGGGTAGTTTCGACGTTGTCTCCATGAGTATGACGATGGGCCTGCTCCCGAATCAGGAGAAGTCGGTGGCGGAGATGGCTCGTGTGGCGCGTCCCGGTGGATTGGTCAGTATCGGAGCGCACGGACCAGACCACTACTGGGAACCGATAGACGCGACTGTGAGGGGGATGAGCAAGCGCTACATCTTCGGTTACCGGCTGGAGTTCTGGCCTGAGAAAGAAAAGGAAGTGCGCGCACATATGGCGCGCGCCGGGCTAGTGGATATCATGACACGCCGCGTTACATGGAAGAACGATTTTGGAAGTGGCGGCAAGGCGTTCGATTTCTTTGCGGCCATCTCGGCGTCGTGGTGGTACGGCAAGCTTCCGCCAGAGAGAGTGCAGGAAGAGGCCGACCGCACCCGCGCGTATTTCGAGCGGGAAAACGTACGCATCGTTACGGACGACATCATCGTTGCCAGCGGTAGAAAGCCGGGATAGCGCACTGGTCCAGAAATCACCCGTCGCGGAGAGGAGTGTCTATCCTGTCGGGTTGCTCAGCGGTAGGAATGGGTGCCGTGGACCTGTCCGGACGGGCGCACCCCGCGCCCATACAGTCCCGTCACGCCTACGCGGGCTTGCGCCCTGCACAGATGAAGTAGCCCACATAATCCATCATGTCCGATGGCTTCATGAGAGACCTCTTCAGGGTGCCCCTCAATGCCGGCTTCGTCACGTAGGCATGCACCATCTTGTTTAGAGTGCCCAGGGTCTCCCTGAGGCCCATCGACTGCATGCCGGCACTCATCTCGTTCAACATGCTGGTCTTTTCGGACGGGAACAACGTCAGGTTGTCCAGTCCCGCCCCTTCCATCAGTGCCCGTGCCTCTGATGCGAGAAGGAATTGCGCGCCGGCCATGGTATCCTCCACGAACGCGAGTACGGCTGGAGAGGGTGGTCTGGATATCCACGTGGTCTCGTTGAGGCCGACATACCTGCCGGGCATTGTGACCCGCACCATCTCGCGGAGAGCTGCCTCCCTGTCCGGGACGTAGGCGAGGACTGCCTCACATATGGTTGCGTCGAAGATGTTGGACTCAAGCGGCAGGTTCTGTACGTTGGCAACCTTGAACTCCACGCGGTTCTGCAGCCCCATTTTGTATGCGCGGCGACGGGCCTCTTCCACAAGCTCCTCGTTGAGGTCCACTCCCATCACACGGCAGTCGAAGTTCTTCGCGAGGTAGCAGGCGGTCCTGCCGATGCCGCAGCCGACATCGAGGACAAGGTGCCCCTTTGCCATATGGCATGCCTCAATGAGTTGCTGTGTCGAGCGAAGCTGCCCCGGGTGCATCATGGTGTAGCTCAGGACGGTGGCCGCCTTGCCGGTATATGGATTGCTGGATTCGGGATTGTTGTGTAATGCCATGTGCTTCGTCAGTCCTTCGTATGGTTCTCTATGGAGACTTCTGCGTTGGCTGCGTGATGATTCCGTACAACTCAGGACGGCGGTCTGCCATGCGGTCTATCTCCCACTCTCCTGCGGAGTGGGTGATGCGCTTGGTGCGGGCGTTCCCGGGGTCTATGTCGGCGTAGATGATTTCCTCACAATCGGTGGATGCCTCGGCCATGGTGACTCCCATAGGGTCGACTATCTTGCTCCGGCCACAGAAAGGATAGCCCCGTTCCTCTCCCACGCGGTTGCAGCAGAGAACGTACACCTTGTTCTCTATGGCGCGCGTGTTGATGATGAAGCCCGCGCGTTCAACCACGCCCATCGTGGCGAAGTTCGTCGGCAGCGTGATGATGTCGGCACCCAGCAGAGAATGAACGCGGGAACTCTCCGGGAAGAAGATGTCGTAGCATATCTGCAGCCCGATGTGGAGGTCTCCGGCATCACACAGTTGGAAGGGAAGGTCGCCTCTGTCCACATAGCGGTCGACCCCCTGGAACGGGATGTGGTTCTTGTGGTACTTGAAGGCGAATCCGTCAGGCCCGATGAGCACCGCGGTGTTGTAGAGGTTGGCTCCCTGCAGTTCTAGCATGCCGAATATGGCGTGGGTGCCGAGTTCGGCGCAGACAGAAGAGAGAGCGTCCGTAGCCGGTCCGGGCACGGATTGTGCCGCCTTGAGCGCTTCCTCTCTCGAACCGAACTGGTAGCCGGTGAGGGCACACTCGGGGAACACCACGAGGTCGGCTCCATTGGCGCCCGCGTCGGCAGTGCGGGCGAGTATCTTCGCCAGATTCGTGTCGACCCTGCCAAGCCTGCTGTCTATCTGAGCCGCCGCGATGCGTGTGGTCGTGGGCATGCGTCTCTCCTGTGAGGATGTGGTGTGTCTATGCTGGCACATCCGTGTGCATGGGGCAATGGGAGATTCCTGCAATGAGAGCGTCATGGTACAATCGCATGCGACCACTGTAGCGAGTCCTGCCGACAGGGTTCTCTGTTGGCTCAGGTCGAGCCTGGCGGACTTGGAAGGGAGGTGAGGAACGGTGACGATCTCTGAGTTGGGTACGGCAATCTGTCGCTGGCTGCGTGGCATGTGTCCTGATGAGGATGGCGTGTCCCCGCCGCCGCCGACCCCACAGGACTACAAGATGTCCTGGCAGGCATTGAGACTCCTGTTCGAGACTACGTTCCCCGGAGCACGTCTCTACATCTGGGACAACTGGTACTACTACCTGGACCATGAGGATTGGGGGCCGGTTCTGGAAGACGTATTGCTCGGCATGCCCGACTACACATCGTCACGCTTCGACTGTGAGAACTTCGCAACCCTGTGCACGTGCCGGGTGTCTTCCAAGTACCTCATCAACACAATGGGCATCGCAGTGGGCACGCACAACGGCCAGGCCCACGGCTTCAACGTGTTTGTGAGCCATGTGGATGGAGCACCGCAGTTGTTTCTTCTTGAGCCGCAGACCGGCATGGTGATGCCGCCGTCGGAGCCTGAAGGCTACGAGATTGACTATGCGATAGTCGGATAGTGCGTTCGTCCCGGGAGGCATATGGCTTTCCGTCTATCGGCTATGAGCAACGGGAGGGGGAAGACACCTTGAAGATGTATGTGATACGTTGGCCCGCAGCAATCAGCCGTCAGGCAGCATTATCTAGGAGGGCGAGCGTATGAGCGACAGTAGAACGGAACACATCTTCGGCATGACTGCCGAGAAGGGGCGATGGATATTTATCGCCGCGGGATTCCTCATCAACATCTGCCTCGGCAGCGTGTACGCGTATAGCGTGTTCCGCAACCCGGTGCAGACTCTATTCGGGAGCAGCACCTTTGAAAGCGGGTTGCCCTTCATGGTCTTTCTGGCGAGCTTTGCCATCCTGATGTTCTTCGGTGGCCGTCTCATGGGTCCCCTCGGACCGAAGAAGGTCGGAATGATTGGCGGCATTCTGGTCGGCAGTGGATGGATTCTGTCCGGGATTCTGCCAGTAGCCGTACCCAGCATCTGGACGCTGGTGTTCACCTACGGGATTATCGGCGGTTCCGGCGTAGGCCTCGCTTATGGCGGGCCTATTGCGGTTGCCACCAGGTGGTTCCCTGACAGGAAAGGCCTTGCTGTCGGTCTCACAATCGCGGGATTCGGCGCATCGCCGTTTGTCACCGCCAACCTGGCTCGACCTCTGATTGAGAGCAACGGGCCACTCAATACTTTCATGGTCATGGGAATAGTCTTCCTGGTCGTGGTGATTGCCCTCTCCACACTCATGCGGTTCCCATCTGCAGACTGGAAGCCCGCGGGCTTCAGTGCCGCCAGGGCGTCAGGCGTTGCCGGACCCGAGATAGAGTCCGCGCGGATGGTCAAGACCTCCACATTCTGGGGACTGTTCCTTGTCTACACCATCGGCTGCCTCGCAGGCCTGATGGCCATCGGTATCTCGAGCCCGGTGGGCACCGAAATCATTCAGCTTGATAAGACGATGGCGGCGGCCATGGTTGGCGTGTTTGCGCTGTTCAACGGAGCAGGGCGGCCACTGTTCGGATGGCTTACCGACAGGCTCACGCCGAGACTGGCTGCGACAGTGTCGATGGGCGTCATCCTTGTGGCATCGCTGGTCATGCTCAAGGCCGCCTCGGGCGCCGTTGCTCTCTACACCGTGTGTTTCTCAGCACTGTGGCTGTGTCTCGGTGGTTGGCTGGCAATCGGCCCCACCTCGACCACCACGTTCTTCGGGGCGAAGAACTATGCCCGGAACTACAGCTATGTGTTCTTCGGCTACGGCATCGCGGCCATACTGGCCAACATCATCTCGGGACAGTCAAAAGACTTGTTTGGCAGCTATGATGTGGCGTTCATGATTGTGGCCGGTCTTGCGGTGGTGGGTGCGGTTCTGTCACTCACGCTGCTCAAACCAGTGAAGAAGGCGTAGGGACAACATATAGAGCGAATAGATGGATGAAGTCCCCCGTGAGGGGGACTTCATCTTTGTCAGGAGGCGCGGATTTGCAGCAGCACGGTAGTTTCGCTAGCACTATCAACTGCATGGATGGCAGAGTGCAGTTGCCGGTCATCCAATGGATGATGAGGGAGTACGGGGTCAACTACATTGACTCTGTCACGGAGCCGGGCCCCATCAAGATACTGGACGAGAACGAGGATGCGGCCACGGTCGCATCAATCAAGCGAAGGCTCGACATCTCCGCAGGGCTGCACGGTTCGTGCGCCATCAGTATCGTGGCCCACTACGACTGCGGCGGCAATCCCGTGGATAAGGATGCACAGATGGTCCAGCTCGCCTCTTCCATAGAGCGTGTCAGAGGCTGGGGCTATGGTCTGCCAATCGTCGGCCTGTGGGTTGACGAGGAGTGGGTTGTGCACGTGGTGGAGGGGGAGTAGTTGAGTGAACGTGCCTGTGCAACCAGTTCTGCCTGGGTGTAGGGATTTGAAACCCATGGACGAAGTGGACACAGTGGACGACATAGACGAAGAGAAGCAATGACCATTGTACTGACCTCTTGACACTGCACGCGGGCCAAGTTCACCATGCGTGGATAGGAACGAGGCACGCTGGGACAGAAAACAGAACACTGCATGTCAGACAAAGAGCCATTGATTCCCAGGCACGGCGGCTACCGCAACCTGAAGAGTTTCCAGATAGCGCAGCTTGCCTATGACGTGACCGTGCTGTTCTGTGACAGCCACATCGATACGCGCAGCCGGACTCACGACCAGATGGTACAGGCTGCGCGCAGTGGAGTGCAGAACATCGCGGAAGGCAGTCAGGCCAGTGGCACGTCGAAGAAGGTGGAGATGAAGCTGACCAGCGTGGCGAGGGCAAGCCTCGAAGAACTGCGCCTGGACTATGAGGACTTTCTGCGGCATCGGCGACTGCCCTGTTGGAACTGGAAGGACCCGCGCCGTGCAGGGTTGATAGCGATGCGCCCGGACTGCGCGGATGACGTTGTGAGGTGGGTGAACACTGTCCAGGAACAGGACAAGGGACACGCGTCCGGCGGACATGCCTCCGAATCGGAAACGACGTCCATTCCGTCCACATCGTCCATTTCTCTCGGAGCGTGTGGTGATGCCGAGGTCATGGCTAACGGAGTCCTGGCTCTCATCACTGTGGCGGCTTCTCTGCTTGACCGGCAGCTTGCCGCCCAGGCTGTGGCCTTTGAGCGGGAGGGCGGGTTCACAGAGCGACTGTACGGAAGACGCCGTGCCGAGAGGAACGGCTGACCTGCCACTTGCGCTACCGCACCACCGCCGTCACGATGCAGTGGGAGCCGTTGACGCGGTGGAGGACGGTGCCGTCTGTAGCGGTGAAGTACATCCGTTCCATATCCGCAGCGGTGTAGTGCGAGCACATCTCGAAGCCGTGCTCTAACAACAGTTGTCCGACCGCGCCTTCCTCAATGCCGAACGTCCAGGACTCTCCGGCTTTCGCAACTGTCCCTGCAGCCTGTCTGTCTCCGTGTAGTTGGCCCCCTCCGCGAAGCACTGACGCCAGTACGTAGTCGAAGACCAGCATGCTTGCCTTCGCGGCGCTGTTGCTGATGAAGTCCAGTGTGCCCAGGACGGCGTCCTCCGTTAGATACATTGCAACGCCCTCCCACAGGAACAGCGTCTTCACTCCATCGTTGTAGCCGGCGGCACGCAGTGTCCGGCCGATGTCCTGGGTATCGAAGTCTATCGGCACGAAAACGAGATTATCCGGCAGGGAGGCGTGCTTGCGCTGATAGATGCCGAGTTTGGCCTCCTGCGTGGTGGCGATATCCAGTTCGAATACCCTTGCACCCCGGCTACGCTCGGCGAAGCGCAGTGCGCGCGTGTCAAAGCCGGCACCGGGCAGGACGACCTGGGAGAAGCCGCCCTCCAGTGCTTCCACGAAGGCAGAATCGAAGATGCGCGTACGGGCGAGTACGTATTCTGGAATCCCGGGTGGTGCGAGGTGCTTGAGAAAGAGCTTCCTGAGCGGGGGAACTCCGATGAGTACGCGCGCCGCCATCGGCAGGAAGACCTGTGACACGTCGTCAGGACAGTGAAGGACGGGGTCTTGTTGACGGTTCAATGCAGCGCGGCTGACGCAGGTGTAGGCTGCGGTGCGTGACGACCTCTTCTCTATGGGGCGTGCTGTCATGTGTGAAAAGGATGGACCGTTGAAGATGGAGTGGTCAAGAGGGAGACAGACTCGTGATGGTGGGTGTGCTGACGTGGAAGGACGAAGCCACAACGCGCGTCCTACGTATTGAGCACGAAGGCCAGTTGTGGCATGATATTGCGATTGCGCCCCTGGCGACACGATGGAGGAATGAATGATTACGGTCTCGAAACGACTCAGCGTGGGGCTCAGCCTTGCGGTACTTCTTTCTCTGATTGCAGCAGTAGTCCCTGCTGCTGCAAGGAGTTATCCCGTTGTTGACTTCACCGCTGAACCCACGTCGGGATACGCACCGTTGGTGGTTCAGTTCGATGATGTGTCGAGCCAACCCGAGCCGGCAAGCTTCTTCAGCATCGATTCCTTCGTGGGATTGCTGAATACCACAGAAGAATGCTATTTGGACCAGACCTGGGATTTCGGCGATGGTACCACTGCTTCGAACACGACGCCTATGGAGTATCACTTTGACCAGTTCGATGTGGCGCACACGTATACGGAGCCTGGTACGTACACAGTCAGCCTGACGTATGAAGGGGTGTGCCCCAGTCTTGACAGCTTTGTGTCTGTGCCATGGTGGAATCCCAACGCCAGTCAGGACCAGACCAACGATCAAACAATGACCAAGGAACTCTACATAAGGGTGCTTGAGCCGAAGAAGGAATATGAGAAACGGCTCGAGCCTGCGAAGATGTCGGTTGCCTATCTGAACATCGACCCGATGCAGGTATTGCCCAACCAGGAGGTTATAGTCTCCGCGAATGTCTGCAATCAGGGTGAGGAAGATGGGACAAAGACTGCGACCCTCATGGTGAATGGCAATGCCGAGCAGAGCCAGTCCGTTGGCGTATCCGGAGGTGCCTGCAAGCAGGTTGTCTTCAGGACCTTTCAACCCATCCCCGGCACGTACCAGGTGTCCATCGATGGCATGACGGGGCAGTTCAGTGTCCTTGCCCCCAGAACCGTGACCAACAACGTGCCATCGCAGCAGGCAACAGGACTTGGGACTGCAGGTATCCTTGCGATTGTGGTAGTGGGCATCGTCCTTATCATCGCTTTGGTGGTGATTCTCAAGAAGGAATAGCAGTCTTCTGCTGGTAGAAGAAAACACACAGGGGGTGGCCTTGGGGCCTCCCCCCTGTTCTTTGTTGTGGCAAGGGTGGAGTGTTGATGTTCCGTGGGACAGAGACATGCGCAACGTGTTGCGAAGATTCTGACACTACTCTGGATACGGGTGTGGCTCTGCCGTTACGCGTTGGTGGTGTGAGGATACGGTCATGGGCGAGGCATGCCATCGTCCCTGCGAAGACCACCCCGTATCGTCCTCTGCGGGCAGGGTTAGACCCTACTTCAACACGGCTGCTATGGGGAGCGGCTGTGGGTTGTAGGCGCGACTACCATATTTCTCGGTATGCTCCCTGAGGATGTCTCTCATCACCGCAGGATTTCCCTTCATGGCGTCAGTCTTTTCGGGGTCCACTCCCTGGGTGAAGGGGCAGGAGGAGATGCAGATGGCGCAATCCGTGCTCGTCTTTGTCCACATGCGCATGCATTTGACCTCATTGTGCTCCCAGACAAGGCTGCCATTGACGAGTTGCGGTTCCGTAGAGGAAAGGGCCCTTACGGGGCAGTTCGCTGCACACTTGCCGCACAGCATGCAGAACTGCTTCAAGCCGAAATCGACCGGTTGGTCTGCCACGAGCGGCAGGTTCGTCATCACCGCCCCGAGCCTGACACGGTTGCCGTACTCCTTCGTCACGATGACGTTGCATCTGCCTATCTGTCCTATCCCTGCCCGCTCAGCGAGCAGCACAAGCGGCGCATCGTATGACACCATGCAACTCAGCGACGTGTCATAGCCGATTGACTTGATGTAACCGGACAGCCTCGCACCAATCTGTGCCGCCTGCACGTAGCCATTGCACGTCGCGAGAAGGGTCTCCCTGTGTGGTGCCCGGTTTATCATCTCTGTCGGCATCTCTACCGCGAAGACGATGGCGTACTTGAATCCATGGTGAATGGGCTCTCCGGTGTTGCGGTGTGTGTAGTAATGGCAGTCCTGCAGTTCGACTATGCCTGCCAGCGAGGCGCCATAGAAGCTGGCGACCTCCTTCACAAGACTGGTCATCCTTTCTGGCGGAACGTTCACCTTCTTCGTGGCAGGTTTCTTACGCCTGTCCGCCTCGAAGCACGCGGCGACGGCGGGCGACGAATCGTCGATGAGAGCCAGTATCCTCTCCTCGTCAGGAAGGTGGTCCGGGATGTGCGATACCTGCTCCTTCATCTTGCTTGTGACTGAATGGCGAAGGGGAGGGCAGATGTGCATCAGTGCCTCAACGAACCTGTTGGGCCAGCGTGGCATCAGTTCCTGAATCTGGCTGCCGTTGAATCCTCCTGCAGTGGCGAGTCGCATCAGTCCGCCGCATTCCCGCAGGTCATTGTCCGCCTCGCGGCGCTCAGGATACCGTCGGTAATACTCCCGGTACGCGGGACTACCCTTGATGAGCCGGACGCGGGTGAACATCGAATCTCGTTCGTCGAAGTACTTCGTCGTGTGGTCCTGTTCCAAGTGTGTGAACTCCTGTAGCGCGGCATTCCGCCTATGGGGATGGCGCCCGGGTAATCGGAATACTGTAGCAGTCTCCGTTGAGGGAGTGAAAGAAGATGAGGGGGTGACCGGGATTGTGAGGAGTCTGAGATGCCTCGCAGGTGTGATGACATAGCAGTGTGAGAAGAATGCCTCATTACGCAAGTACGGTCCTACAGTCGTCCGCTGGGCACGGAGAAATTAACCTGCCCACACGTCTGACCTGGAACCCATAGATGGCGGGCACAGATACCTGTACCCGCCATCACCATGAATCGAGCTTGATGGGAAAGGTGGAGTCTACTGCGTGCCGCGTCCGCGCTTGTCCTTGTGCGCCTTCGCCTTCTTGTGTTTGCCTTCCATTGCTGCGGGTTCAGCACCGTACTTGCCTTTGGCTACCGGAGTTCCGGTGGCGGCGACCTGTCCCTTCACCGGTTTCTTCTCAGCGGAGTTGCCCTTGTCTTTACCTGGCATCTTGTTCACTTCCCTTGCCCCCTTCCTGCCCCCATGGCAAGACTCTGGTGGCTATTCTCTACAATCAATAGTCGTCTTCGACTGCCTGCTTGTCAAATCGAACGGGTGAGCACTCGCAGACTGATTGGAGGGCAGTTCGCAAGAGGTGGAATTCGTAGCGGCCGGTTCATGGCCACGCGCATGGCGGGCCTTTTGAGGGGCTGGGCGCAACAGAGAGACGGTCCGTTCAACGGGGCCGCCTCTCCGGATTCCTGCTGAATTCTGCAGCCTAGTCTATCTTCTTGAACATCCTGCCGGGGGTGCCGCAGACGGGGCAGGTTGAAGGTGCATCCATCTCTGAGGTGTAGCCGCACACCGGGCAGACATAATACGGGTATTCCTCTGACGTATCGTCGATGCCAGCCAGCGCAGCTTCGTAGAGTTTCGCGTGGACCTTCTCGACGTCATTGGCGTAATTGAAGGTGCGCAGTGCGTCCTTGTTGCCCTCTGCCTCGGCGGCCTTGATCATCTCAGGGTACATAGTGGTGAACTCATGTGTCTCCCCGTCGATGGCTTCCTCAAGGTTCTCTTTCGTGCTCCTGATGCCCTTCAAGGCTCTCAGGTGGTTGTGTGCGTGAACGGTCTCTGCCTCGGCGGCGGCCCTGAACAGGCGGGCAACCTGGGGAAAACCCTCTTTGTCAGCAGCCTGTGCGAACGCGAGGTACTTGCGGTTTGCCTGTGATTCACCTGCGAATGCTTCCTGCATGTACTCTTCTGATTTCGACATTGTCTTCTTCCTCCAATCTTCGTCACACTCGCGCCCTGATGCGCGGAGCCACAGTGTAGCGTGTTGGACCGTGTTGTGCGAAACGCCCTGTCTGTCTGGTCTGCATGCGGCGCATAAAGGCGGTGCAAAATGCGCTGTGGTATATTCCCCAGAATACTGAATACGGAGGTGACCGCATAGTGAGAATCGCAGTTGTCGGTATCGGTGGGATTGGTGGCTACCTTGGCGGAAGACTCGCGAATGCCTATCCTCCAGGCGGAGAGCACGAGATACTCTTCGTCGAAAAGAACCAGTCGCACCTTGATGCCATCAAGAAAGATGGACTGAAGTTGTTTGCGAAGGACGGCGATGCCACGGTACGACCAACGTTGGCCACTTCTGACCCAGGGGAAGTTGGCACGGTCGATGTGGCCCTCATCTGCACGAAAGGCTATGACCTTGTGGAGGCGGCGAGGATGATGAAAGTGGCCGTTGACAGCCACACCGTGGTCATTCCTCCCGGCAATGGTATCGGCAACGCCGAGATGGTGCGGGAAGGGCTGGGAATCGGTGATGTACTCAGCGCCTGCATCTACATCTCCACACATGTTCAGTCAACTGGCGTCGTTGAACAGATGGCGGGACCCAGGAAGTTCTTCTTCGGCAATCCGAATGGAGAAGTCGAGCCCTACCGCGCCATCGAAACCGTGTTCAAAGGCGCAGGTCTCAATGTCGAACTCACTCCCAACGTCCTGCGCGAAGTGTGGTCCAAGTGGCTCTTCGTGGAGCCTCTGTCGGTTCTCACGTCGCTCTACGCGGTGCCCCAGGGTGGTTTGCTGACGGACACCGTCAGAAGGAAGCAACTGCAGGAAATGATGGAAGAGCTTCAGTCGGTTGCTCGGAAAGTTGGTGTTGACTTGCCCGAGGACATCGTTACACAGTCGATGGCCAAGGCCGACGGATTCCCGGGTGAGACCAAGACGTCGATGCAGCTTGATTTTGAGCATGGCCGGAAGACGGAACTCGATACGATGATGGGCATCGGCATGCGCAAGGGCAAAGAGGTTGGCGTATCCATGCCCCAGCACGACGCAGTGTACGCAGCGCTCTTGCCCAGGGCCGGATAGCAGGCAACGCGCTATCTCACCACTGGAAAGAGCGGCACGCTACCCGCTGTATGAGATTGCGGCAGCAGGCAATGAAGGAGGGACACATGTCCAGCACACCTCACTACACCATCAGGCCAGTCAGCGTTGGCGCGCTGACAATCGGCAAGTCGCACCTCGTCTTCGGTGTGGGGTACGGGGAGATGATTGATAGCGTTGTACTGATGTACTACGTGGAAGGTGCAGGGCGGCGTGTCCTGGTGGATACGGGTTGCTGCGACGTTGAGTCGTCTACCAGGAACCACTATCCACTGAGAAGAAGTCCGGAAGAGGAGCCTGTGAAGGCGCTGGCCAACATAGGCGTGGCCCCGGCCGATATCGATACCGTCATCTGCACACACCTGCATTGGGACCACTGTTACAACCACGAGTTGTTCACGAACGCGAAGTTCTATGTCCAGAGAACGGAATTGCAGTATGCTGCCGCCCCTCATCCCATGAACTGCAAGGCATATGAATCCACCACCATCGGCATGACGCCGCCGTTCAGCAAGACGAGGTTCGAAGTGCTCGACGGTGACGCAGAGATAGCTCCCGGTCTGACTGCTGTGTTCGCACCGGGTCACACTCCCGGTATGCAGGGTGCGGCGGTGAACACGACGGACGGTGTCTACTTCATCGCGGGAGACAACCTCCCTCTGTACGCCAACTGGGAAGGCAACCAGCTCCAGAAGCACATCCCGGGCATCAACTTCGTGAACGTGGATGATTACTACCGCACGTTCCAGCTTATTGAGCGCATGGCAGACCATATCCTGCCCGGCCATGACCCGAAGGTGCTGGAGAAGGCAGTCTATCCGTAAGACAATCGCCAGAGTTGATGCCTGTTTCGCTCTGACTCGCACGGGTAGACTGAGCACGGTGTCCTGATTGCAGACGCACCACTTCGTTGGAAGGGGGCATGCCATGGCAAGACAGCTTCGACTGTTGAGTGCGAGCGACCTGAACGGAACGTTGCGCATGCAGGACGTGCTTCAGCACGTCGAGAGGGCGTTTGGAGAGAGAGGCCTCGGCAGGTCTGAGATGCCCGCCAAGACGTACCTGCATTTTCCGCAGCATGATGGAGTGCTTCTCGTCATGCCCGGCTCTCTGCCACAGATGGAGCAGGCTGGAGTGAAGCTCATCAGTGTGCATACGCGCAATCCGGTCGTCCATGGTCTCCCCACACTCCTCTCCACTATTGTGCTCATCAGCCCTGATACCGGCGAACCGGTGTGCATCATGGACGGCTCGTACGTCACGGGCATGCGGACTGGCGCTGCGACGGGCGTGGCAACAAAGCTACTGGCGCGCAAGGATTCTCGAGTGCTGGGAATAATCGGAGCCGGTTTCGAGGGCCCCTTTCAACTTGAGGCTGTGAGACACGTCCTTCAACTTGAGAAGGTGCTGGTCAACGACCTCATCGCAGAGAAAGCGAAGAACCTGGCCGCCCTTGCCCGGGGATTTGGACTCAGTGCGAGGGCGTGCGAGACTGCAGAAGAAGTCGTGCGTAGCTGCGACGTGCTGGTGACCGCAACGCCGAGTGACCGTCCCATCGTGAAGGACGAATGGATGCACGAGGGTATGCATCTCAACTGCGTTGGCTCCTATGCGGCGGGCAAACAGGAGATTGAATCTGCGATTCTCAGGCGTGCGATGGTGGTTGTTGACGACTGGGAGCAGGCGAGCCACGCAGGAGAGATAAACGTACCGGTCAGCAATGGAGAATTCGACCGGTCAGGCGTGTACGCGGAACTGCCGGAGATAGCGGCAGGACTGAAACCCGGCCGCATGGATGATGCGGCCATCACCGTATTCGATACAACCGGCCTTGCGGTGCAGGATGTGGTCACGGCATGGGCAGCGTTCAGAGTTGCTGAAGAAAGAGGTCTGGGCACAGTAATCGACGCGCTGTTCAGATGACGACGCCTGTGGTTGTGTCAGGTACTGCCGGCTCACGCCCGCATACCTCTCTCTGGTCAAGGCTATCGTCTTCGCCGCCCCTCCCATTATCAGGTCCCCTCTTTCCACATGGTTCTGTATCCGTAGTCGGCGCTTCTCCTTCCGGTTCGATGTCAGCATCTCCTGCATGCGGACATGTTCGCGAAGACCCTGGGGGAAGGACAGGATAGCAAACAGCTAGAAGGGGGTTCACTTTCATTGACAAAGAATGGGTGTTCCTGTAAACAAACGAGAAGACAGCGACGACAATTGCTTGCGAACCAACTGTGAAGGAGGGCGAGATGAAACACAAGTTTATCATGTCGGTACTAGCAGTAGCAGTCATTGCGAGCGTGCTGGCTGCTGGATGTGCGCCTGAAGCAGCGCCATCTACACCCACACCAGAAGAAGGAGAGGCAGTGACACCTTCACCTGCAGCACCAGAGGGAGAGGTAATCGAGTGGTTGGGGCAACATCATGATGCTGCGGGAGGTTCCAAGAACAAGCGCTTCCAGGAGTTCTGCGATCGAGTCAACCTGGCGAGCAATGGGAGGATGAAGCTCACGTTGCAGGCGGGTGGCGGCATCGTACCGGCAACTGAAGAGTTCGATGCTACACATAAGGGTCTCATAGACTTCTGTGAAGCTTACTCCCCCTATGTCCTCGATGTGTTTCCCAACGCAGGCCTGTTTGCCTACACCGTTGGCGGCCTCTCGGCTCTGGAGTACGTGTATTGGATGAGGAACGGAGGTGGTGCAGCTCTATACGACGAGATGCTTGATGGCTATGGTGTGACTCTCATTCACGGCAAACTCTTCCCTCCAGAGACGTTCATCTGGACAACGAAACCCCTGGAGACTGTGGCCGACATGAAAGGGTTGAAGTTCCGGACTGCCGGCGACGACGGGGAGATGTTCAAGGAAATGGGTGTGTCGGTCGTCTTCATGGCAGGTGGCGAGGTGTATGAAGCGACACAACGTGGAGTTATCGACGCCTTCCAGTTGGCTGACCCCGCAATCGACATAGAGTTGGCCGCTCATGAGGTCGCCGACTATTGCTATCTGTCGCCAGTGCGCCAACCTACTGACTACTCCTGCCTTGGTATCAACACCGAATCGTGGGAGGCACTACCTGCTGATCTCAAACAGGTGGTTGACGACGCCTACCTGGCGAACTCACTTGCCGTCTACGGTGAACTCATGGCCTCGAATATTGAGGCACTCAAGTTCCTCAAGGACTATGGCACGACAGTCGGGCCAATTCCCAAGGAAATTGAAGACGAGTTGATCAGGCAAGCGAACCTGTTCTACGACAAGAAGGCTGCTGAGGACCCGTTCTATGAGGAAATACTCACGTCTATGCGCGAATTCAAAGCTGCGTACGGCGAGGCTTATGCCCGCTACTAGCCTTTAGACTGGCTGTTTCCCCGGTTTGAGGCCGACCTCAAACCGGGGATTCTATGAAAGGCGCTAGCAACACTTATGAAAGCTATTCTTAGAACAATTGATTCATTGAGTCAGTGGTCAGGAAAGAGCGCTCGATGGCTGGCCCTGGCATTGGTCCTGGTGATGGCAAACGAGACCATCATGCGCTATGTGTTCAATAAGCCGACGGTGTGGGGGTTTGAGACAGCCGTTATGATGGGTGCTTCCCTGTACGCCCTGGGTGCTTCTTATGCACATTGGACTCACTCCCATATCAGGATTGATGTCTTCTACTCCCGCCTTTCCGTGAGGAAGAGGACAATCATTGACGTACTTGGCACCATATTTGTGTGTTTCCCCCTGATGGTCGTATTGGTGAGCGCATCCGTCAGTAACGCATGGGCAGCCTGGGTAGGGCACGAGACCCTGAAGTTGACCTTCTGGTATCCACCGTCGGGACCGCTGCGGACAGTGGTGGCAGTGGGATTCGTTCTGCTCAGCCTTCAGGTCATAGCCCAGTTCTTCCGAGACGTATATCTGCTGATAAGGAATACGCCCTATGATTGAGTTAAGCCCGGCAGTGGTTACATTGTTGATGCTCGCTGCGGTCTTTATAGGCCTGCTGAGTGGTTTCCCCGTGGCCTTCGTTCTGGGGGCGGCGGCGATAGCCTTTGGATACCCCATATTCGGAAACCTGGTCGCTGAGCTCATCTATGACCGTGTGTGGGGTTTCTATACAAACTACATCATTCTGGCAGTGCCCCTCTTTGTCTTCATGGGGCTCATGCTGGAACGCTCCGGAGTGACTGAGAGACTGTACGATGCGTTGTACCTATGGTTGGGTGGGTTCAGGGGTGGACTTGCCGTAGTCACCGTGCTGGTCGGTACTATACTGGCTGCCTGCATAGGCGTGATTACCGCTTCAGTCACTCTGCTGACGCTTATTGCACTGCCCTCAATGGTAAGGCGAGGCTACAGCAAGAGCCTGGCAACCGGCGCAGTCGCCGCTGGCGGCTGTCTGGGTATTCTCATCCCACCGAGCGTCATGCTTGTTGTGTACGGCCCCATGGCTGCGATTTCCGTGGGGAAGCTGTTCTTTGGAGCCTTCGGGCCCGGTCTTCTGCTTTCGGCTTCGTACATCACCTACATCATTATTCGGAGTCTGCTTCAGCCCAACGTGGCACCTCCGGTGCCTGCCGCAGAAAGGGCAGTTCCCTTCCGTGAGAAGACAATCAGACTTCTCACCGTGCTGGTTCCGCCCATGGTGCTCATCTTCTCCGTGCTGGGAGTCATCTTCTTCGGCATCGCTGCGGTCACCGAGGCTGCCGGTATCGGCGCTCTTGCCGCAGTTGCACTCGCCATAGCCTACCGCAAGTTCACCTGGCAGGTGCTGAAAGACGTCACATTGCTGACAATGCAACTCAGTGGTTGGGTGATGCTCATGGCAGGGATGGCCTTCGCCTTCACGGGTGTCTTTATAGGAGCTGGAGGCGGTCTCATCGTCAAGGACCTCATTCTTGCCACCCCCGGTGGCTCATGGGGTGCCTTCGCTGTAATCATGCTTATTACCTTCATCCTCGGCTTCTTCATTGACTGGTGGGGCATCGTCTTCATCATGGTTCCGATAATCACTCCCATTGTTCCTGCCCTGGGATTCGACCCTGTCTGGTTTGCGATTATGGTGTGTGTTAACCTCCAGATGGCTTTCATGACTCCGCCCATGGCTGCGGCCATATTTCTTGTGAAGGGCGCCGCTGAGCCAAGTCTGGGCATAACCACCCCTGACATCATACGAGGTGTGGTGCCATTCGTGGGGATGATAGTCATCACCCTAGGCTTGTGTGTGGCCTTCCCCCAGATAATTACCTGGTTGCCCAATATGATGATCAAGTAGCGAGCTCTAGATTTACTGAGACCTTGTTTCAGTAAGTGCTGTGACTGATGCACTGCGACATCATGTAAGGGAAGGATGGATGCCATGGGACGGGGCGTGGGTGCCCCGTCCGTGGTTCCTTGAGGGCGGTGAGCTGGTCTCGGAAGACAATAGGAGGCCGGGCAACGTCCACAGACAAAGCAGTCTGCGTCAACCACGCGAGGAGAGTCACATGACGTTCGGGCATCCAGTTGATACGGATGCTGTCTGTCGGTGCGTGCCGCCGGATTCCAAGTTCGTCAGACACTTGGTCCAGTGGCGTACATGTCGAGCACCTCTCGATAGCGCGAGTATTCCTGTTTGGTGAGTTTGCCTGCCGCGACCTCGCGAATCTCGGTCATCAACTTCTCGCCAACTTCGTCCTTCTCCTCGGTACCCTCAATTATGGTGCCCGCGTAGAGGTCGAAATACTCCAGTTCGCTCTTCAGGCCGGGGTCGCCTGTTACTTTGACTACGGGGACAATGGGTACTCGTCCTGCTCCCGGCTGGCTACGAGACATGGCAGGTAAACCGCCTCCCACGGAGAAAATGAACACCTGCGCGCCTGCGGCTGCCATGCCGAGCATCAACTGGGAAGTCCACGCGGTACTATCCATGAGGTAGAGGCCTGGGGTCGACGGGTGCTCTGCGTACTCCAACACTCCGTTGAGGGGGCTGGTCCCGGTCTTGTACATTGCTCCGAGTGATTTTTCTTCAAGTGTGGAGAGTCCGCTCTTGATGTTTCCAGGGCTGGGCTGTGCGCCCCTGATGTCGACGCCATAGTCGGCAATCATCTTCTCGAAGCGGCCGACCACCTCCAGCAGTCGTTCTTCGACCGCGGGGCTCGCTGCGCGTTTTGCCATGATGTGCTCTGCCCCGATAACCTCCGCAGTCTCAGTGAAGATGGCGGTTCCGCCCTGACGAATCAGCTCATCAAGCACGTAACCGGTGGCCGGATGTCCGGCGAGGGAGGATATGGTGGCAGACCCACCACATTTCACGCCGATGGTGAGTTCGCTGATGGGGTGCGGCTCACGTGCCATACGGCACGCATGTGCCATCATTGAGCGTGCTGCGGCCTGACCTTTGTCGACGGCTTTCTGGAAACTGCCCTCTTTGTCGATTGTGACAACCTCGACGGGTTTGCCTGTCTCAGCGATGGCCTCCCCAATCTCTTCCGCGGTGATGTTCTCACAGCCGATACCAGCCATGATGATGCCCGCTACGTTTGGATTCCTGCCCAGACCGACCAGTGTCTTCTTTGCTCGCGTGTTGTCAGGTCCGAGCCTGGCGCATGAGTGGTTGTGCAGGATGGGAACGACTCCGTTGACTCCCTCAGCTATTGTCCATGCGAGTTCATTGGAACACCTCACGGGTGGAATAACCACGACGTAGTTCCGAATGCCTGCCGGACCTGAAGGCCGGGTGTAGCCGAGGAACTCCATAGTGCTGCCCCCTTCTTTCTTGCGATTGTCGGCATGGTATTCTGCGCGCTTGGCCGTGTCAATGGGGTTTCGCCGGAAATCGTTGTTGTGTGGTCAAGGGGTACGAGGAGCATTCTATGGCTTGTCGGGAAGTGTGCGGGCGACTGTCTGCATTCGCGGCGGAGGACCCCGCGTTTGCGTTGACATGTGCCAGATGGCTTTGTAGCATACAGAACGGAACGCGCACGTCAGGAGGATTGCGGCCAATGTCAGACGCCGAACATCTGCAGGCACTGAAAGAAGCGATACTTACCATGGACCTTGAAGGCATCACGGCAGTTGCCCAGGCGGCGATGGATGCGGGTGTTGACCCACAGGCTGCCATCACCGACGGCATGGTACCGGGCATGGTTGAGGTTGGTGAGAAGTTCGAGGAGGGAGAGTACTTCCTCTCAGAACTTGTCGTGGCAGGAGAGGTCATGAAGGACGGCCTCAAGGTGATTGAGCCGTATATCAGCGCGGGTGCGACAGCAAGCACCAAGTCCAGGGCGGTCATTGCCACGGTTGAGGGCGATTCACACGATATCGGAAAGAACATCGTCGTCACTCTCCTGGGAGTCCAGGGTTTCGATGTTGAGGACCTTGGCATTGATGTACGTGCCGACGACATCGTGGAGAAAGTACGTGAACATAAGCCCGCAGTTGTGGCACTATCTGCGTTGCTGAGCACAACGATGCCGCATATGGGTGACGTTATCGAGGCTTTGAAGGCGGCCGGATTGCGTTCATCGGTCAAGGTGATTGTGGGAGGCTCTCCGGTCACGCCGGCATTTGCAGCCAGCATAGGTGCCGACCATTGTGCGGCGAACGCCATTGAAGGCGTGAACAAATGCGCGGAATGGGTCAAGAAGTAGGAAGGGGGAAAACGATGGCAGAGATGACGAGACGCGAACGCATACTGACGGCAAGCCGCAAGGGGACTGCCGACCGGATTCCCTTCTTTCACAACTGGCGGCACTGTCAGCAGGGATGGGCCGAACGTGACTGCCGCAATCGAGGCATGGGGTTGAGCTGGGCCCGACCAAGCTACACATTCACGTGGCATGGTACCGAAGTGAGCGAAGTCGAGAAGACCTGGCATACCGGAACCCAGGAGATACGCCGCACCTATACGACGCCCGTGGGGAGCATTTCTCTTGTTGAGAAGCGGGACCCGGGTGTCTACCAGTGGCATGCCAACCGAAGCTGGCGTGATGTGACTCCGTGGCAGACGGAACGCGCCATCAAGGCACCTGAGGACTACAAGGTCCTGAAGTACATGTATGAGAACCTGGAGATCAAGGCGGACTACTTTGCTCTCGAACAGGCGAAGGACTGGCTCGGCGAGGATGGCATGGTGTGGGACTGGGTGCCGCATGCAGGACTGCAACTGCTGATGATTGACTGGATAGGCAGCGAGGGTGGGCGCTTCTTCGTCCACCACGCCCGGTATCCAGAACTGGTTGATGAACTGTATGAGGTCATTTCGAAAGCCTACGAGCCATTGTGGCAGATTGCCGCAGGTTCTCCTGCGGACTTCTTCCTGTTGGCAGACAACATCGACGCCGTCCTGGTCAATCCACGGTTGTTCGAGAAGTACTTCATTCCAGAGTGGGCCAAGTGTTGCGACGCGCTTCATGCCGGTGGAAAGCTGGTTGGAGTCCACTGTGACGGGCGGCTTGCGCCCCTGAAAGACCTGATACCGCGGACGTCCATCGACGTCATCGAAGCACTGCACGTGCCGCCGATGGGCGACCTGACCATCGGAGAGGCGCTCAAGTTGTGGCCGGACAAGGTTATCTGGACGGGCTTCCCCGGCTCCGTCTATACACTGGGACCGGAAGAGACGAAGAAGCAGGCGTTGAGTATGCTCAGGGATATAGGGACGGGCGAGCGAGTGTGCTTCGAGGTGTCCACGGAGAACCAGGTCTCCAACGAGAACATGGTAGCGCTGACGTCCGTCCTGGAGAATGCGGTACTGCCGCTCACGCCGGATGCGATTGATGCAATTGAGCGGGCCGTTCTCTAGGAAGTGAACACGATCTGACCCGGTGACGGGGTGGCTGCTGGCAGCCACCCCGTTTTCTTTGTGAGACGCGGGGACTTCTTGCTTCGTGTTCCTATTCGCAGTGTCCCGACGTTGTTCGTCCGTTGTGCTACGCTGCATCCGAGGTTGCCTGCTCACGTACTGTGGAGTGCGGCATGGTTCGGTGCGTTTGGCGTTCGTAGTATTGTCAAATGTAAACTGCACTGAAATCGGGGTGGTGGTTTGTTGTTTTCAGCCCTTGGGGGGCGTGAACTGGCCATTGACCATAGCGCTGGACGCGCGGAGATGAAGGCACACAAATGATGTCAGGATTTGGCGTTCTCATGTTTGCAGTGATGCTGATTCCCGGCATCGTTGTCATTGCGATCGGGGTGGTCGGGCTGCGTCGCGCACGCAACGTTATGAGGCGTGGTCTTTCCTGGCTGGCGATTGCAGCGGGCCTCTGGATGGAGGTGATTCAGGTAGTGGGGGTTCTCCCCTATGAACTGCCGGACAGCACGCTTCCTCTTCTCGCCGTGATTGGCTTTGGTGTGGCAGGGTTCATCTTCTGGGTAACGGTGCTTGTCGACTGCCTGAAGAATGAGACGCGGAAGGGCAGCACTCGACGTGCCTGGGCAACTGCAATCGTGTTTACACTGGTAGTTGGCGCGCTGTTGTACTGCCTGGTGCGGCGCCCAAAGAGGCTGGTGGAACTGGGTCAATGAAGTACGGATTGTGTCCTTCGTCGAAGGATGCGTGAGAAAGATGTCGCCGCAGAAGACATCATGCTTGTGGCACAGGGCGTACTTGTGATAGTGTGCGCGCGGACCGTACGTATCGGCACGGTTCCGCAGAGTCATGGCGGGCTGAGTTTCCAACTGCAGGTTGTTTCGCCGCGCAATCGCGCCACCTGACTTGCTTTTGGCTGTGTTGGGGGACCGGTACTGCCTGTTCGTGCGTTTAATCGCATGTGCTCCGGTGAGCTTTATGAGGGGGAAATTCGCTGCCACGAAGGAGTTCACTCGCACGTGTGGAGACGGAGGTAACTGATGGCTGCACTGGGAGTGCTGATATTCACCGGGTTGCTCGCACCTGGCATTGTACTTATTGTGGGTGGAGTGCTTGGCGTGCGTCGCTCACGTGACGTCATGAAGCGATTGCTGTCGTGGATTGCGATAGTCCTTGGGGTAGCCATAGAGATAGTCCTCGTCATCGATTTGGCCACTCACAGGGCACCGTGGAATGTACTGGGTGTTGTGGCAGCGGTGGGTCTCGCTCTTGCCGCTTTCATCTTCTGGGTGATGGTACTTGCCGACTGCCTGATGAACGAGACCCGTGAGGGGAATGAGCGGCTTGTCTGGGCACTCGTTATCGTGTTCACATCGGTGGTCGGTGCCGGACTGTACTACGGCCTTCGTCGGCCGAAGAGAGTGGCCGAACTGACCGCGTAGGGGCGTGATTGCCGTGTGCAATCGTCCGAAGGTGGATGGGGCATGCCATCATTGCCTTAAGGCCAGCATGGCCGCAATGCAGAAGCAGGCGTATCGCGAATACGGCCAGACAACTGCGGACATTTCAGGGCGGAGACCTTATGCGTCAATCCAGTAGTATCCGTGCGTCCACCGCGTACAGGTCAGAGCCTGTTCCCTTCACCGGGTTGAGATCCATCTCCCGTATCTGCGGGAAGTCAGTGACCAGTAATCCCACGCGTATGAGCCAGTCCTCCAGTACGTCAGTGTCCATGCCTTTCTGTCCTCGGACGCCCTTGATGAGTTTCAGGGACTTCGTTGAGATGAGCATGTTCGTTGCTTCTTCCCGTGAAAGCGGAGCAAGGCAGAAATTGACGTCCTTGAGGGCCTCCGTGTAGATGCCGCCAAGGCCGAATGCAACCAGGTGGCCGTATCCTTCCTCCCTGTTGGCGCCGATGAGAACCTCTGTGCCCTGCACCATCTGCTGTATCAGCACCCCTGTCGCGCCCTCTATCCGCATGAGTGCGTCTCTTGTGGTGTGTGCCTGCTCCAGCGTCTCGATGCCGAGTTTCACGCCGCCGACGTCGCTCTTGTGCAGCGGACCCACCACTTTCATCACCCACGGGAAGGGGATGTTCAGCGCCTTCATGTCTGTCTGTGGACCTGTCTCTGCCGAAGCAGGTGTCTTGATGCCGGCGGCGGACAGAATGGCCACAGCCCTATCCGGCGTCAGCGTGCCTGCGGCTCCGGAGAACAGAGACTTCAGGCGGGCACGGTCGTAGCCCGGGAGATTGACAACAGGCTCGGTCACTCTCGGTCTGTTTACCACTCGGCCAAGGGCGCGGGCCATGTCGACCTCGTCATCGAAATAACAGCGCCCCGTCTCCCGAAGCCTGGCGAGGGGCTCCTGTGCCGATGTGGGGGAGAGAAAGCACTGCAGGATGGGCATGCCGCCTTCATCCTGCGCCTTCATGATGGTCTGGAGCAGCGCCCATGTGTCGGAAAGACCGGATTCACCATCGATGAGCAGGACGTAGTCGACATTGGCTGCTTCTTCCTCGGCAATGATGTTGAGCACCGCGCCGATGCTTTCCGCGTTTCTTGTCGGGAGGCAGTCCACGGGGTTACCCACCCCCGCGCCTGCGGGGAGCGCCTCTGCGAGCCGCATCTTCGTACGTTCCGTGAACGCCGGTACCTCGAAGCCCTGCCTGTTCAACTCATCCGAGAGCATGACACCGGGTCCCCCTGCGTCACTGACGACGGCGACACGGTGTCCGTCGAGCTTGTTGCCCATGCTGATGAGGGCTGTGGCAACGTCTATGAGTTCCATCCTGGAATGCACCCTGATGATGCCCGCTTTGTCGAACAACGCCTGCACAGCGGTGTCGCTTGTGGCCATGGCGCCGGTGTGGCTGGCAGCCGCCCTGCGGCCCGCTTCCGTGGAGCCTGACTTGATGCCGGTCAGCAGACAGCCCTTGTTGCTTAGGCTGCGCGCGTGTGCAAGGAACTCCTGAGGCCTGTTCAGAACTTCGATGTACAGGAGTTTGATGTGCGAACTATCAGGTCCGTGCTCTTCGTCATATAGCCGGAGCAGGTCGGTCACGCCGGTCTGTGCGGAGTTGCCGACGTTGAGGAGCGAATCAAATGGCAGGCCACGGGCAGTTGCGTTTTCGTACACGAAATCCACCGTTGCCCCCGAGCCACTGAGGAAATCCACGCCGCCCCTCCTGCTCCTTGGCGGCAGGCCGCTGAACTTGCTTGCGTGGGTGTGTGACACGATGCCGGAGCAGTTCGGTCCGATGAGCAGCATGCCATGCTCGTTCGCTATCTCGACCAGGCGGCGCTCCTCCTCCCTTCCCTCTTCGCTTACCTCGCCGAAGCCGTTGCTGAGCACCACGACGGCTTTCGCACCCTTCTCTGCGAGTGCTTCCAGTGACTTCTTCACCAGTCTGGCGGGTATGGCGATGAAGGATAGCTCCGGACCCACTGGCAGGTCGTTGATGGATGAGTAGGTCTTGACGCCCTGCACGGAGTCGCTCTTCGGATTCACGAGCAGCAGTTGACCTTCATAGCCGCGCAGGAGGATATTCCGGACCAGGAGGCCGCCGGGCTTCGAAAGGTCCTCGCTGGCGCCAATGACGGCGATGCTCTTCGGCTCAAGCAGCGTATGCAGTGTTGCTTCAGTTCTCATGTCTTCTCTCCGCGGACATGGGGAGGATATCAGACCCTCCCCATGCCTCCTCTCCTTTCGGGGATACTGAAGGGCGTCTAGAGCCCTGCAGGCTGCGCCATGCTTCTGCCGGCATTGAACGCAGCATAGTTTGCTGCCCAGATTTCAGGCCTGGAGTTTGCTCTCCTTAATGCCTCGTGCCACAACTCTGTGGGGAAGACGTCGAAGGGGCCGATTGTGCTCAGGAGCCCCAGCATCACCACGTTGGCCATGCGGCCTGTCGGGTCGCCGAGCTTGAGCGCTGTCGCCAGGACGTCCAGTCGCTTGACAGTGTAGCCGCTGAGAGCGCTGTCCATCTGCTTGTTGGTGGGATACTTGTCTGCAGCAAATCCCACCGGGAGTATCCTGGTGTTCGCCATGAGTATCGTCCCGCCCGGCTTCAGCATCTCCAGGAATCCTTCACGCAGGACGGCAGCCTGCTCAAGCGCGATGAGTACGTCGGCGGTGCCTGGCATAAGGATAGGACTGACCACATTGCCACAGGCGAATGTGCTTATGACGGGGCCTCCCATCTGTGCCATGCCGTGAGTCTCACCCTTTACTATATTGGACTGGCCGTAGCCTGCCAGGAAGGCGAGACCTGTGAGAATGCGCCCGAAGAAGATGTTGCCCTGACCTCCAACACCGCGTATCGCGAGTGAGAGCTTGTCGGGAAGCGATGATACAGGCATCTCAGGCAGTGCCACTCCTGTAGGAGGGGTTGGGAATTGTGGTGCAGTCGGGCGGTCGAGTTCAGTGATATCCACCGCCTTCAAGGCCCCGAAGGGGCACATCTGGACGCACGACGGCGTGTGGCCGCCGCAGCCGGAGCAGAGCTGGTTGATTACCGGAACGCCGTCAGGGCCTTTCTCTATCCCGGAGCAGATAAGGCAGAGGCCACATTGCTTGCAGAGTTCGGGGTCCGCAACGACTCGCTGCGTACTGGTGGCACTCTGTCTGAGACACTGTCCCTCTTGAATTACGATAGTGGAGAATGTGCCGGTCTCGGCGTCCGCCAGCGCTGATGTGAGCGCCTCATGTATTGCCTTGCGGTCGTATGCCGCAACCAGTGTCACTTTGGCGCCGTGGGCTGCAAGGCTTCCCGGCAGGTCAAAGCGCATCTTCTCTCCGGCCAGGTTGACCGGAGATGTGGGTGATGGCTGGCCGCCGGTCATGGCTGTGTATGCGTTGTCAAGAATCACCTTTACGCCGGGAATGTTTCGGTAGATTGCATTCCGGGTAGCGGCCATGCCGGTGTGACACTCAGTACTGTCTCCCACTATAGCGAGGGAGCGGGATGCTTCCTCAGGGCGGGAAAGCGTCAGCCCCTGGCGCATCCCCTCGCTGGCGCCCATGGCCAGGCTGGTGTCAGTGACGTTGAGGAAGTACAGGAGGGCGTTGCACCCGATGTCGCCGAAGACTGCGTCGATGAGTCCCTTCTTGCGCATCGCCGCGGCTTCCTGTGCGAAGAGCCGGTATGGACAGCCCGCGCAGATGGCGGGAGGGCGGGGTATGGCCGGGACGTCATGTCTCGCGTGTTTGAGTTCGAAGCCGAGTCGTGCTGCAACGAGGGCCGGTGACCACTCGGTCAGCGGGTCATTGGGTTCCTTCCCCTCCACCTTCAGGCCATTCTGCAGGATTGCCTCCTGCACGTAACGGTAGCCGTCCTCGATGACGATGACCGGGCCGTCTATGGATTCGCAGAATCGGCGGATGAGGTTCATCGGTAGTGGATTCGTGAATGCGAGTGAGAGCACGTCGATATCGGGTGCGAGCGATTCCTTCACCTCCCTCACGTACATGTCGCATATGCTGTACGTGATGACTCCCATCTTTCCTGCGCCCTTCTCCCATCTGTTCAAGGGACTGTTCTCCACCATCTTGGTGAGTGCGGGAGTGCGTGTGGTGACAGCCCTGTCATAGTCGGCGCGGGCAACGTTGGGCATCACGGCGAACGCCTTGAGGTTTGTGGGCATCTCCATCGGTGCGCGTGACTGCGGCTCCATCATGTGCACAAGTCCTTCACTGTGGCAAAGCACACCGCTTGGCATGACGACGATCTGAGTTCTGTATTTTCGTGCAATCTCCACCGCGAGGGCGGCTGACTCGTGAAGTTCCTGGTGATTGCGCGGCTCGAGCACGGGCAGAAAACAGCTCTTATAGAGATAGCGGGGGTCGATGACATGCTGGGTGGCACTCGGGATGAAGTCGGTCGCGATATAGTACACGAGACCGGCCCTGTCGCCCGAGTAGAACGAACCACTCGTGAAGACATCGGCAGCCTGAAACAGCCCCGGTGTCTTCATGGTGACCACGCAATCGTGGCCTGCGATGGTGTGTCCTTGCCCGACGGCCGCAGCGACGGCCTCGTTGACTGACCAACCGACCGTGATGAGGTCCTGCACCTGGGAGAGTCCACGGTGGATTACCTCCGTGCTGGGCGTACCGGGGTAGCCATCGGCCGCGTGGATTCCCCCTCGGACGCAGCCCACGGCAAATGCGATGTTGCCTTGCAGTACTTCGGTCTGTCCTGTGGGAGCAAGACAGAGTTCCCTTATCTGATTAGCCATGCGGAGTCTCCTTCCTATCTGAATATCTGAGGTGGCGCGCGTGGTCCCCAGGTGAAGATAGCGAATCCTGAGGCGACACAACAGGGGAATGGGAGCAAGGTTCTGAACGCGCCGATATGGTTGCTGAGGTCCGTGCGACTGGCGGTGACGTGGTGGCGGTATTCGGGTTGTGGCCGGTTTCACCGCCTTCTTGAACTGACGCCTCGGATGACGATGGAGCGTCATATTGCGGGGAGGTATCATCCTTACCGGCTTCAGTGATTTGAGCGGATGTTCGGCCCAGGAGCCCGTCTCTTCTTCTGCGGATGTGTTCCGCCATGCGCTGCTCGGCAGTTGTGCCATCCTGTCGGGAGATGGCATCGTATATCTGCCCGTGTTCCTTGAGTGCGAGGGCAGATGTCCTTGTGTGTGCCTTCTGGATGGATGCGACCCTGGCAATTGCGATGCAATTGTCCAGCCGCTCTCGTGCCTGCGCGAGCATACGGTTTCCTGCAATGGAGGCAATTATCTCGTGGAACTGACTGTCTAGTTCCATCAGGGAGTCATAGTCATTGGCCTTCAGGGCTGCCTCGAAAGAACTCAGGCTGTCCTTGAGAGCGTGGACATCGCTCCCGGCGGCTCTTTCGGCTGCCAGTCGTGCCAACTGCGGTTCGATGATCTCCCGTGCTTCGTAGAGGTCGATAATCTCGTCATGGGAGAGGCGTGTCACGTACATCCCTGTTCTGCCGCTCGTGGCTGCAAGTCCATCGCTGACAAGCCGGCCGAGTGCCTCTCTGACCGGTGTCTTGCTGGTGCCGAGTTGAAGCGCCAACTCTGCTTCCTGCAGACGTGTGCCGGGTGGGATGTGTCCCATTCGAATGCCCGTGCGGATGGCGGAATAGGCCGCATCCGCGAACTTGCCGTGGGTTCGTATCGGGTCCAGACTCATTGTAGTGCCCCTCTTGGGTGCTCCCTGCCCTGAGGGGGCATCAGGGCAAGGAGCGGGAAATATATTTATATCTATTTTTAGCCCTCATGCGCCGTCTTGTCAATAGGTTGTGCGGGTTGCTTCGTACCCGGGCTGGTCCTGTGTTCGCGATGATTGGAAGGGGCTCTCGTTTGGGTCTGGCAGTAGGTATCATGGTTGCAGTCGTGGCTTGAGTAGTTGACATGTCTGCCCTGATGGTACATTTTTGCAGGGAGTAAATTGCATAACGTAGTGCCTGTGGGCGATTTCCGGCTTGCAGTCAACCGCCGGACGCCGAGGCAACGTGAGGTGCGAGATGAGCGAACCGTTGGGTGATTCCAGCAGTAGGACGGAAGTGACGGGACTGGAGCGACGGATGGTGCACGAGTCCATGAAGGATGGACTTGGCGATCTGTGCCTTGGGGTCTGTGTGCTGGCATGGGGACTAGCCATCAGGTTCGACTTGGCAGCGTTCATCGGCGCTTTCTGCGCGGTTGCGGTGACAATGGTGTGGCCTCTCAAGAAGTGGCTCACCTACCCGCGTGTGGGCGCCGCGAAACCAGGTACGCAGATGGCGATGAATAAACGATTCATGATGCTGCTTGCTGGCATGGCATTATTTGGCATTGTCGCATTTTCACTCGTCTCACAGGGGCCTGGAGCCTTCATTCGTGAGTACTTTCCAGTGGTCTTTGGTGTGGTCTTCGCGATATTCCTGAGCGTTGTTGGCTACTGGCTTGGCGTGGCACGGTTCCATGTCTATGGGCTGCTGCTGGCCCTGGCTGGCGCCGTGCACCAGTGGGGTGGCGTTGACCTGTGGACCACAGTAGCGACTGCAGGCCTTCTTATTCTCATCCCGGGAGCATGGGTCCTGATCCGCTTCCTTCGCGATAATCCTGTTCGAGGTGAGACTCCGGATGAATGAAGGGCCTGCGTGCGAAGCAATCCAGCGGGCGCGGACTCCAAGTGGCAAGGAGGTTGGTGATGTCGGACGAACATGAATCGCTGGGCTATGGAAAAGGGATTGTCGCATTCGTCGACATCCTTGGATTCAGAGAACGGGTGATGCAGACAGAGGGCAACGCAGCGCTCATTCGTGAAGTCTGGGAGATTCTGCAGTCTTCAAAGAGCTATGTGGAAGACCTGCCAGGAGGAGGTAGTGCGGGAGCAACGGCCTGCCAGCTCTCGAACTCAGTGGTGCTCTACATGCCGATGTCGGAAAGTGAGTCAGTTCGTGCGTTCTTGAACTGGTTAAGTACGTTTCTGTTGGAATCGGTCAACCGGGGATGGCTATTGCGTGGTGGTATCGCGGCAGGAGAGATGCTGGTTGACGGTCCTGTGTGGTTTGGCCCTGCGATGGTGCGGGCACGCGACCTTGAAAGGATGGCGGTCTGGCCGCGACTCATAGTCGACCCGAAGATGCAGGATGGTGATTTCGCGGATGCACTGCTCAACTTCTGCACTGTATCTCCTGACGGGTTTCTGTCACTGGACTACCTCGGTGTCGTGGCAGCGAGAGCAATCTCACTGACGGCTGCCATTGAGACGCGGGTGGGGAAAGTCCTCGTCGAGGGGGAAACCTCCTGTGACCTGGATTCCGTGATGGGTATCACTGAATTCATACTCCACGGAGATGTCATTGCGATGGCGCTCGCTGATGATGTGAGCGCGGCGGATTCGCGAGTCCGTGCCAGGTATTCATGGATGGCAACCTACCACAACGCTACCATTCGCACGATTTGTGACGCGGCCGGTGGTGATGGACAGGCAAGGGATTCTCTGCTGGCCCGGGTGGAATGGCACGGTGAACGCGAACTGAAGGGTGTTAGCCGCAGTGCAGTGGGCAATGTCCTGAAGAGAATGGCATCAGCGGTTGAAGAACTGCAGGTCTAGGTTTCTCTGGACACGCTGTCATTTGCGGATGCGGACCCACACGACGCCCTTGATTCATGACAGCAGGGCTCTTGTGCGGTTGTCCGATTGAACGCTTCAGAAAGAACGGGACGCACAGTGCCGTGCATACAGGCAGAGACTGTGGTTGGTCTCAGTGCGTAGGCATGGTCCACAGAGGTTCTCTACCCTGGTTGCATGACTATCATTTTCCCCGATATGCGCATTGACTGCCTCGGTTCGCGATAGTCTTTTCTGATATGATGTCTGGCCAATCAGCGGACTCGGGCCTCGCCTCTAGTGGTGGCATTCCTGGCATCAGGTCGTGGTCCCCGCCTGTTATGCACGACCTGACGGTTATGGCAAAGGAGGCCAGACGATTGAACACGGACGTCCGCATCGAGGAAGTTGCTCTCGGAGATCCCCGCCTCAAGCTCTTTGCAGAATTGCCATGGCGTTTGTATCGCAACGACCCGTGCTGGACTCCGCCTCTCCGCGGTGACCTGCTTGGCAGTCGCGCGCTTGGCCTGAAAGGGCTGCTGACTCCCGCACATCCGTATCACGGGGATGCTGAAGTGACGCATTTCATGGCGTGGAAGGATGAGGTGCTGGTTGGCCGTGTCTCTGCGGCGGTGAACCGACTGTTCAATGAGCACTATGGCTCGCAGATTGGGTCCTTTGGTTTCTTTGAAACGATTGAGGACTACGACGTTGCTTCAGCGTTGCTGGACGCAGCTCGCGATTGGGTGAAGGCTCGAGGTATGACGGTCCTTCGAGGGCCGGGGGAGTACTCTAACAGTACTCATGAGCGACAGGGAATTCTCATAGATGGATTTGAGTTTCCGCCGACGGTGGAGTTGACCCACAACTTTCCGTACTACGGAGAGTTCGTGGAGCGCTACGGTTTCAGCAAAGCGATGGACTACCATGCCTACATAATGGAGCTCCAGACACCGATTCATCCCGCACTCAAGATGCTTGGCGACCGTGCGAAGAGACGACACAACATAACGACCCGAAAGGTCAATCTTAAGGAATTACGTTCCGAAGTGCGGCTGATAGCGAAGCTGTTCAATGAAGCGTGGGCTGAGAACTGGGGTTTCATGCCCCTGCTGGATGAGGAAGCGGACGCCGTCGCGGATACTCTGCGTCCGGTCATTGACCCCGGACTGATGCGCTTCGCCTATGTGGACGGTGAGCCTGCTGCGGTGCTTGGTGCTCTGCCTGACCCGAATCATGCGCTGCGCCCCCGATGGAAGTGGTATGGAGACTCCGACATTGTTCGTGTGGCGAGGTTGATGCGTATGCGGCGGCACATCCCGCTTATTCGGCTGATGTTCTTTGGAGTGCCTCCGCGCTTCCGGAGAATCGGCCTCGACGGGTTGCTGTTCAACGAGGTCAAAGGATACGCGCAGCAGCATGGGTATCAGCAGTGTGAGGCATCGATGCTGCTGGAGGACAACTACCGCATCATCGGCTCGTCAGAGTTCATGGGGGGTCACCGCTACAAGACCTGGCGTATCTACGACCTTCCGCTCATGTAGCATCGGGCGGTCAAGGTTCCTCGTTGCGCTTGACGTGGAGCGGCAGCAGCTTACCCCTTGCTGTGATTGAGGGGGGTTCTCTCCTGACGCGGAGCGTGTTCGATTGTGCCCAGACCTGGCTGGCAAAGCTGCCGGGCTGGCTGCGTGATGCCAGATTGTCAATCACGGTTTGTATGAGCGCGTCCTCGTCGAGCCTTCCCAGGTTGGGATTGACGACTATCGTGATGCGCGGCAGACCGTCCATGTCTTCTTCTTCCAAGAACTGGTAGTCCAGGAGGCTACCGCCGAATGCTGCGGGCAACACGGTTTCTGCCAGTTCGAGAAAGGATGAGGCAGTCACGTTCATCCCTGCGCTGGTCAGTTTGTCAAAACTGCGAATGTGTGAGATGTGTTCTGTGAAACCGAGGCGGCCGAAGTAGCAGTCACAATCTCGCTCTGTCATTGTTCCGCTGTCTCCTGACTCCACGTTTATCAGGAGTTTTGGTGCAGTGGGCAGCAGCGTGGTGAACAGGAACGCGTCGACGGTCTCGTTTGCATGCTCTATGTACCGTTTGTGCTGAATGGCAGCAATGGAATCCTGCAGCAGGTGGACTTCATCCTCAATCTCGGGGTTGAGGCAGCCTATGCCTACATATCCGCCCTCGATGAATACGAAGAGAGGTGAACACTCTGCCCCGGACTTCCTGATGATGGAGAGCTTTGGCAGTGTCACAGGCTCTCCACCAATCATGAAGAGCACATGGCTCATATCTGTGGAACGGGCCAACGCGTTGCTGCAGACGCGTACTGCGTTGCTGGGGTCTGTTAGAACAATACAGCCGCCATGCTGTGTTCTCACGTCCTGAATACACAGGGCGACCATCTCGGTCTCAGTTGGAGGTGCATGCACAGGAGATGGCAGTTCGACACCCGCAATTCGGCCTGCCAGAAGAGTGAATCTGTTGATGAAGTGGTTCTTGGTGGATGAATATCCCTCTTGCTCTTTCACAGTAGTGAACCATCGGACTGGTGCCTTCCCTGCCTTCGCATGTGCGAGGAGTTCCAATGGCCCGTATCCGGGGGCAACAGGAGACCACATCACTACTGGATAGGGAGACATGCCGTGCGCATCGAACGTAAGTAGCTTGTAGGTGGTCCGTGCCAGGGCAAGGTGTGAGAGGTCGTATGCGGTTCTCGTTCCCGGACCCGTGCTTCCTCCGCTTCGTGCCTCTATCTGCCCTGCAGCAAGCGGGTTGTCGAAATCATTGGCCGCGAGTTCGTAGCTCCAGGAACCGCGTACGATTGGCTTTCTTGCCTTGAACTCCTCGAAGCTGAGCCACACTCCGCTCTGTGCCAGCTTCGCCAGCATGGCGTTGAGCCCGTCATGCTGCACCATGTGCTCGATGTCCCCGTATTCGCAGCCAGCCATACGCATGAGTGCGAGGTACGGGCTTCCATGATTCTCAAACACGGCATGGCGGATGATGCCCAGAAAGCGAAGGGCACTTGTGTGAAGCCGCTGCGACACAATGGCAGCGCTTTCTTCAAGCGTAAGTGGAGAACGCAGAAAGGGGGGCAAACCTGTTGCGTACCGCGTCAACATGCGGAGCGAGGCTATGATTGAGGTGGGCGACATGGACCCAGCATATCAAAACCGTAAGGCATGTCTTGGTGGTCAGTCCGAGCATTCACGTGGCCGCACTGCGATTGCCTCACTGCACAGTCGGCCCAACCCTGAATGGAGAGACACCATCGTGACAGGAGCCTCTATAGACTGCTACAAATCGTCTTCGTCGAACACCACGTGGCGAGAGTTGCCTCGTCGTGATTCCCCTGTGGGGCGGCTACTCTGTCGCCTTCGAGGTTCATCCCAGGTGCGTTGACCTCGGGAGCCACTGCGTTGAGAGGGCTTCGCCGTCTTCATTCTTCGGGGTATCTTGCCCTCTTTCTCGTCTATGCCAGGGAAGGCCGGTTTCTCTATTCGCGGACCGTATTGGGGGGGTCTGGGGGAACCTGTGTAAGAGCTTGGACCCTGTTGCGGAGGTCTGTCACGCCAATTGCCGTTATCTCGTGAATCACCTTGCCACTGTCGTGGACCTGAAGGGGAAGGCCGGAAAGGAGGACGCGATTGGGCGTTGTAGCCGTCTCGCGCCGGAGGCGCAGGTCTGCTTCCTGATTCTCCATTGCCTCTGGAGTCACGAAATGGAGGACGTCCGTCGTGGTCAGCGGGCCTGAATGGAGGACGTCCATCCTGGTTGGCTGGCCGATATGGAGGACGTCCGTCTCTGTCGGTCGGCCTGAAAGGGGGGCGTGATTGACTATTGTAGCCGTCTCGCGACGGTCGAGTAGGGCTGCTACCGGAGTCGCCGTTGCCCCTGGAATCGCGATACGGAGGACGCCCATCTTGATTGGCAGGTCGGAATGGAGGGCGTCCGTCTCTGTCTTTGGGACGGAACGGAGGACGTCCATCTTGATTGGCAGGCCGATACGGAGGGCGCGCATCTCGCCCTGCTGGTTGGGAAGCAGGCGCACCATTGTGGTTGGTTGGCACCCTGGGAGTGCTTCGCGAAGGTGCATTCTCTGCTGAATCAGCGCGTGCGGGCGGGTCAGGCCTGATGTCTTTGGAAGCGGGACGATGCTGGCTGTTCTCATCGCCGGCCTGGGCCGGCATCGTGGCTGGTGTTGTTGCGTCGCTATCTGTCACGCCGCGCAGGATACATGCTCAGGCGAAACGATGCAAGTTCTCAGTGGCAAAGAGTCGATATCAGGGCAAATTCTCTCATCTGCAGGTCAGGATTTCAGCCGAGGTTGCCGGACATTCCGAGTATGACGAGTATTCCGAGGATGATGATGAGGCCAATGGCAGCGGCGAGCAGGACATAGTCGCCCGTGGTCTTCTCTTTTCGCTTGCGCGTTCCAGATCCGGCAGTGTGGGAATAGTCCCAGACAGGGGGTTGCTGTCGACGCGGAGCGCTGCCTTTCCTCTTCCTTGGCGCCCGTTCCGGTATCGGAGCGTCCGAAGGAGCTGCACGGCCAATCTGGTCCGGCGTGAAGAAATTCCTGCACACCACACAGCACCAGAGTTCCTGCTGGTCGCTGTAGACGAGTCCCGCACCACAGTGCGGACAACCAGGTTGAGATGGGCGTCGCTTTCTGCTGCTGCGACGCGGAGCAGGTGAAGACTGAACCGTGGTATTCCAGGTATCCGTAGTCCTATCGAAGTCGAAGCGGCGTCCGTTGCACTGTGAATTGGCACAGCGCCATGTGCCCTGCTCGATGTCATAGAGCATCATTGGCAGTCCGCAGTGCGGGCATTCATCGCGCAGCGGCTTGTGGCATTTCCAGCAGGGTTCGTTCATGCGTGAAACGTTCGGGTTGAGCGCGCCACAGTAGGTGCATTTCTTGATGAGGCCACGCTCCGCAGAGGGTCTGAGCCATTCATCCACAAGTGCAGGCCACGCAGGGTTGCTCAACTTTGCCTTGCGGTCACTCTCTGTCAGGGGTGAGAACGCATCGCAATTCGTTTGTGGCGTACTGTACGGGCACAGGAATGGCTCGCGGTCGTAGAATCGCGCACACCATGAGCATTGTGTGGCTTGAAAGGCACGAAATCGTATTCTTCGGAGAGGTGGTGCCTGTGGGGCGTCTATAGCCTGCAATTCAGGGGAGCCGGCGACGTCGAAGCGGCAGCCGCAGTGCTTGCACTGCCAGCGGTTGTAGTTCATTGCGATGACTTCGTGTGTCCCGCAGGTCGGGCACTCGACCGGACAACGGTCGTACTCAGCCCGGGACTTCTCGTCTACAAGGACCTGGTAGGCCGTGTTGATGCGACGAAACGTCGCCTCGGCCTCAGGTTTGCCGGGGTTGCGGTCGGGATGCCACAGACGGGCGAGCCTGCGGAAGGACGCGTTGATGTCCTCTTGTGTGGCCTCTCTGCTGAGTTCGAGAACCTCGTAGTAGTGGTATTTCCTCATGCTGCTGTAGTGGGGCCGGAGTGGGGCCGAATCCCTCGTACGTCAAGACACAGTGTCACGTGCACGACGATTCATAACACGATACCACAGACGGCGGCAGATTGCCTATCAGAAATGCGATGTGTCGCGTGGCTCATTCAATAGCATTTCAAGGACCTGCACATCGACCGGCTTTCCGAACTTGTGGCCGACTTCTCGCATCGTTCCGACGTCCTCAAACCCCACGTTGCGCACCAGTTTGAGGCTGGTTTCGTTGCTTGTCGCGATTCTGGCCAGCAGAACGTGAAATCCGGCTGTGCGTGCGCGGTCGACAAGTTCCACAAGGAGTGTCCCGCCGATACCCTGTCTCTGCCATTGATGACTGACATAGACGGACGCCTCTGCGGTGTATCGATAACCGCCTTTGGGTGACCACGCGCTGAGCGAGGCCCAGCCGACGACCCGTCCCTCCAATTCAGCTACGAGAATGGGGTGGCAGGTTTCATGGTGATAGAACCAGTCTGTTTGTGTCGCGAGTGTCGGCTCCTCCGTGTCCATTGTCGCCGCAGTGTTGGTCACTGCGTGGGCGTAGATCAACCTGATGGCAGGAATATCCATAGGATTGGCATGGCGAATCGACAGGTCGGGCGCCGACATAGTCCTTCAGCGATTGTAGTATGAGGTTTGCTACTGCGCAATGGATAGGCGAGTCAACGCTGATTTGATGTTCCTCAGTCTTGTCATTTGCTGACAATTGCCGCAGTCCTGTCAGCCCGAATACAATCGCTTTCGACCGGTGGCCCGTCCAGAGACGGTTGAGCTGCCGCACGTGAGAAGGGTGGAGATGTGACTGCACAGCGCCTTGCCTGTGTAGCTGAAATTGCCCCGTGCCTTCAGGTGTGCAGATTATGTACCAAAACACCCCCGACCAAAGTGTCCATGTAGTGGTATCAGGGAGATTGCTTTGTGTGTTCCTGAGTACTACTCTCATTCTTCACTATCGAGATGACTTGATTCTGAGAATATTGCGATGCCAACGTCAAGGCGTGATGAGGGAATGAACGCGTACGCGTACGCGATTGTGTGCACTCTGGTGCTCGTAGTTGGTTGGGTCGTCTCGCTTCGGTACGTTCCGACCAGTTGGCCCATAGTGGCTGTGGATGGGGTGGGATACATGCTGTCAGTGGTGATAATGGCAGGGGGTTACTCTCAACTCAAGCGAGCTGTGCGGACGCCTGTCGCGGTCTTGATTACCGTTGCAACGTGGCTCGTTATCGTCTTGCTGGTTCGAACGGCGCTGCTGGCGCTGTTCGGGTACGTGTGAAAGCCGCGCACGACCTTTCCACAGGGGACGAGGTGTTCTCTCGCGAGCTGGTGTCCATAGTGGCAGTAACTTGCCGTACACCTCGGTTCGAAGAGTCTTCATATCCGAAGCCTGTGCGGTGAAGGACAGGCCTAGTCCGTCGCGTCACGGACCATGCGGACGTAGTTGTAGATTCGTATGGCGTCGCCCTGCGGGCCGCGGCCCTCAGGGAAATCTGATGGATCTCCGATCTTGGGGTCGCTGCGCTGGCAGCCTGCGCCGTGGACATCTGTCCACTCGCCATCCATGTAGCCCAGCGCGCGTCCGAATGCTACGTACACGGCGCTGCTGCCGGGAAGCTGAGTGAAGTTTGCGTGCGTCGTGCTGCTCCAGTACCACGGATAGTCTATCTGTCCTGCCTCGTTGGTGATGACTGATGTGGTGAACATTGGGTCAGCGGCTCCAAAGTTGGCGGTGTCTGGCGAGCGCGTGTAGTCAACGATGCTCTGTAGCTCCTTGGCGTTGGGCAATCTCCAATCGGCGTGGCCATGGTACGATTCCTCGTTCTTCTGTTGCACGAAATCCAGCGCCTCCCGCCAGTTCAGTCCGGCCCCGCTGTCGTCCTGTGACCACATCAGATTTGTTGCGTGGTCCGTGATGGTGCCATTTCCATTGTTTTCGAAGTCATTCTCTCCGTAGCCAGGCGTACCTCGCACTGCGATGACAAAGAAAGTCTTGTCAGCCCCATGAAGCGTCATCCCGTAGCCCTTGATGCGGCCATCGGCAAAGTTCACACCAAACAGGAGCTGCTCTTCGCTGCTCACCGGATCGGGTGCGTAGAACGTGCTCGACGCGTACTGTGAGTCGATGATGCGCTCGTTGGCGCCTGTATCGCCGTACGCGAAGTCGAAGTGGTCCGTGTCGATGAAGGGTACGAGATTCGATGTGTCGCTTTCCTCGTAGCCGCTCGGATCGGTGCCGCTGAACTGAATCAGCGAATACATTTCCTTGATAGTGGGAAGTCTCCAGTCATGCTGTCCCGCCAGCGTCAACCCGCTGCAATACGTCTCTGCTTCGTCAATCGTGAGCTTGTCTGTGGCGTCAATGGTGCCATCTCCATTGGTGTCCGGGCTGCGTTGCCATATGAGCCCTGTGACGTTGTCGGTGGTCGTGCCATCGCCATTATCGGTGTAGGAAGGTTCGTTGCCGGCGTACTGCGCATCCTGGCCGTAGAAAGCTGCTCCGGGAGAGGGACAGGATATCTCAGTTCCTTCGTCGTAGCATGCGGTCTGACCTGTGTCCACCACGGGATAACCTGAATCAGTCACTCTTGAAGAACTGCCACTGTCGCAGCCAAAGGCGAGCACAGAAGCAAGGATCATGGCAGTTGTCAGCATTCGTGCTGTACACGAAGATGAAGACTTGTGCGTGTTCGTCATGGAAAGCGTCACATGACTGTCTACTCGGGTGACTCTGGAGTTTTCAGGTATCTTCTGACAAGGAATACTGCGAGGCCGATGAGTGCCACGCCTTCGATGACGAGAAGCGCGAAGATTGATTGTGAAGGATTGGTCATCCTTGCTGCCACCACCATACATACAATGCCGGCAATAGCCGGTGAGCACCGCACCGCGATGTCCTTTCGAAAGCTGCTAGCCGTGTTTGTCACGGGAACCTCCGCACTCATTTTGCAGCGAGTCTACGTCGGAAAACGGTGCGACGCAAATGACAGCCGTGGAACCGTGCAGGCACCGATGGCTGTGATAGATTTCTCAGTCATCCTGTATTTCCACGTCTTCCTGTTCTCTCATCTTCTCATGCTCTTCGCGCGTCATTCTGAACATCCTGCCGTGTACGGCCCACACCGGGTACGGCCCGATTCCCATGTCGGTCATTCCAGCGCGGCGGGCTACACCCGGACTGTGTGGATTGTCAGGACTCATATAGGCGCGAATCTCCGACACGGAAGAGCGCTGGAAACAATGCCGGATGAGCAGCGTTGTGGCTTCCGTGGCGTATCCATGTTTCCAGAAGCGCGGTAGCAGGCTGTAGTAGCATTCCCAGATGCCGCCCGCGGATACCTCCGAGACGCCGCAGGAACCTATCCACGGGCCGTCTCTGAGGGTGATTGCGTACGAATGAATGGGATGGTTACCGGCGTACGAGTCGATCACTGCCTGCAGCAGCATGCGCGCGCCATCCGCAGTTTTCTGCTCGTCGGTGAACATCAGGTAGCGAACAGCGTCTTCGCTCTGCATGAAGTCGACGAACGCCGCTTCATCCTGTGATGTGAAGGGGCGAATGACGAGTCGAGGTGTCTCTATTCCCTGAATCAGTTTCAACGCTCTTCTCCTTCATCTTCAGTTGCACACTATCGATTGAAGCAGAAATCGGAACACAATGAAAACGACTCATGTTGTGCGTGAGAGAGACTGCCTGTGTACAATCGCCATTGGGCTGGAAACAAGGCAGCGATTCTTCCCTGGAGGATTGACATGAAGGTACTGGGAATCTGCGGTTCACCGCGGAAAGGAAACACGGAGTGGATGCTTGGCAGGGTTCTTGAGTCCGCAAAGGCCGAGGGGGCAGATGTGGAGCTTCTGTTGCTGCGGAACAAGGATATCGAGCTGTGCAAGGGGTGTATGACATGTGAAGCAGCGGGATCCGGCAATCCGGGTGTGTGTGTAATAAAAGACGACATGGAACCGATTCTGCGCGACATGCTTGCGGCAGATGCGTTCGTGTTTGGTACTCCCGTCTATTTCTACATGCTCTCCGGCCTTCTGAAGAACTTCATGGATCGAACGATACCGGTCTGGCCAATGCTCAAGGGAAAGAGGGCGGCAGGTGTGGCAGTTGCCGCGGACACTCTCGCGCTCGCTATCGACAACATTCGAACATACTCAGACCTGCTCCAGTTGGAATGGGTTGGAGAGGTGGCAGCCATTGCCCGTGACCCTGGGGAAGTGGCGAAGAACGATGAAGTGGCAGCGATGCTGACGGCACTTGGCCGCGACCTCGCTGCGTGCAGATAGCGAACTTCTTGGCTGTTACCCTGCGGGAGTCCACGGTAGAGGCTCCAGGCCCGCCGAGGTGCGTGAAGCTGTACCGCGCAATGACGATTCTGTTGAATTCAGCGTGCTGAAGAAAGAAGGAGTGGAAGGCTGTGGCCATTACGATAGAGACCATCAACCGCATCTCCGGCGAACTCATTCAGGCGGAACAGGTGCGGAAACCCCTGACATCTTCCGCGTCGTCACGATATCCTGAATTGACACAGGACGATGGGTATGCAATCCAGTTTGCCACCCTTGAGACAAGGCTTGCGGCCGGTGCCAGGGTAATTGGCGCGAAGGCAGCTTTCACAAGCAAGGCGACACAGCAGCCCTATGGCGTCCATGAGCCCGTTGCGGGACTATTGCTGGACACCATCTTTCTTGCGGATGGTGCTGACATAGAGTTCAGTGCATTGATTGCGCCGCGAATCGAGGCGGAAATCGCGTTTGTACTTGATGAAGAATTGCGGGGACCCTGTGTGAATGCAAGTCGTGCACTTGCAGCTGTCGCAGGCGTGAGACCTGCCCTGGAGATTGTTGACTGCCGCTTCGAGGGCTGGAAGGTCAAGGCAACCGACGTGGCGGCAGACAGTGCGTGCGGAAGCAGAGTGGTGGTGGGAGGTGATATTACGCCCATCGGGGATATGAATCTCAGGCTGCTGGGCGTCATCATAGAGAAGAACGGCGAACTGGTGTCAACAGGTGCGGGTGCCGCGGCACTGGGGAATCCCGTGGATGTGCTTGTGTGGCTTGCGAACAAGCTTGCCGAATTCGGCAGAAGCCTTCAGAAGGGTGACACGGTGATTACCGGTTGCCTTGTGCCGGCAGAGCCGTTCATGCGTGGTGACTCATTCACCGCATCTTTCGACCGCCTGGGCTCCGTCTCGGCCAGGATTGTCTGAGGACTGCATTGTGAGGATGTCCCACAGTGTGCGTGCTTCGTATATGGCCCCCTTCTTGGCGCAAGGCGTTGCTGACTTTCAGTCCTTTGTGTACGCACAACCTGCGGTCACGGCCTGCTAGAATGTAGCTGGCACCTTGTGACCGCGCTCCCGCGTGTTCGCTGTCTGCTTCGGGCGAAGAATCGAGAGTGTGACAGCAGGGGATTGAACTGGGAAAGGGGAAACAGAAGTGAAGATTGCACACGTTTCAGACCTGCATTTCGGCAGCTTGAACCACATTCCGGAGTGGGCGGACACCGTCCGCGAGATGCTCGACGAGATGTCGCCCGACATCCTGGTCATCACGGGGGACCTGACGATGGACGGCTACGAGCATGAGTTCAAGGAAGCTTCTGCGTACATGGCGCGGTTGAAGTGTGGGAAGATGCTGGTGGTGCCGGGCAACCACGATGCGAGGAACGAAGGGTTTACGATGTTCGAGGAACTCTTTGGCACCAGATTCCCGTTGGTGGAAACCGATGAGGTTGTGATACAGGGAATCGATTCAACCGAGCCTGACCTCGATGCAGGGCACATCGGGCGAGAGAACTACAAGCTCATCAGTGATGCAGGTGCTGTCAAGAACAAAGTACGTATTCTTGCCATCCATCACCACCTCATTCCTATTCCCGGCACGGGTAGAGAGCGGCACATACCCGTCGATGCGGGAGATGCACTGTTCACTGTTGTCTCATCCGGCATCAATTTTGTGTTGTCAGGGCACAAGCACCTGCCGTGGGCATGGCGCCTCCAGGATACGTATTTCGTGACGGCAGGAACGGCAACATCACGCAGACTCAGGGGCAAGAGGTATCCTTCGTTCAATGTACTTGATATTCAAGGGGATGTTGCGACACTGAGCCAGGTGAATGTGTCTGACCGCAGCACGAAGGCACACATGGTTGTGAGCAATCTTCTGAGCCGGACGGCAACTGACTTCTCGTTTGTGTAGTGCGGCAAGACGGCCCCCCGACTGGAAGTGCTGAGCGTGTCCGCAGACGTGAGGCAGGAGCACTACGCGAGCCATCCGAGAAGCAGTATGGCCAGCACTGCCAGTGGTAGATAGCGGCCCACTCCTATCATCCATCCTGCCGAGCAGAGGGCCGGTCCGAAACGGCGCACAGGCGCGTTCATGGCATCGAACAGTTCATTTCGCGGTAGTAGCCACGCGATGAGCGCAGTTCCGGCCACTCCTGCGACGATGACTATCCCTGACCCAGTGGCGAGGTCGATGAAGTCAAGGAATGGTATGCCGTTCACCAGCAGACCGCAGCCGCAGAAACTGAGTGCTGACGGAATTCCCAGCACCACCGTCACGGCAACGGCGATGAAGGCGGCTTTCTTCTGAGGCAAATGCAGTTCATCGCGTATCGGCGCAAGAATGACGACCAGACCTCCCACGCAAGAACTGAAGGCTGCTGCGAACAGTAGCAGGTAGAATGATATGCCGATTATCACTCCTCCGCCGATTGAACTGAATACCTGTGGAAAGGCGGTGAAAGAGAGCGCGCTGCCGACGTCAGGGGCGATACCGAACGTGAACACGATTGGGAATATCATCAAACCTGCGATGATTGATATCGTGGAATTGGTGAGGGCTACGGCAGTGGAAGACGTGACCACGTTCACATTCTTCGGTACGTAGCTTCCGTAGGTGATGAGCATGCCCTGGCCTATGGCGAGGGAGTAGAACGCCTGAGACGCGGCCATACGCCACAGATGCGGTTGAAGCAGCGCCCCCGGTTCGAATTGCAGGTAGAATTCCCTTGCCTCCTGTGTACCCGGCAAAGTCTGCGCATAGACGGCTAATCCTCCTACGATGACTACCAGCATTGGTAGCAGCACTCTGCCGGTCGTCTCCAACCCGCGAATCCCGCGCAATAGCACGAGGAGACACATCGCTCCGATAGCGAGCAGGTACCAGAGTGAGTTGTATCCGGACGTGAACTCATCAAAAGCCTGTAGTTGTCCTCTGACCGCGTCTAACGCATAGCCCAACGTCCAGCCACTTATCACGAGGTAGTAGCTCATGATGGCGACGAGCATCGCGACAAGAAACCATCCTGCCAATCCGCCCCAACGCGAGTTTATGTAGCGGAACAGGCCGACGGGGCCACGGTCTACGAGGTTTCCAGCGCTTGCCTCAAGAACGCTCATCGGGATGCCGACAGCGAGTATGCAGATGATGTAGGCGAGGACAAAACTGCCTCCGCCGTTCTGTCCGGCCATGTAGGGGAACCGCCAGATGTTGCCCAGGCCGACTACTCCGGCGACAGAGGCAAGGATGTAGCTTCGCTGTGATTTCCAGAAAGGACGTGTGGGAGCACCTGCGGCAACATGTGCCATCTCTGAGGTGCCATGAGGACTCACTGTGGCCGGGGGTTCAGTATGGTTTGCCACGAGCGGAAACCTTATCACACAAGCCTGTGCGCAGGGAACTACGCGTGTGATTTTCCTGCACGCAGGGTGACTGAATCATCGATATTTTCAAGGAAATACTGTCAGAAAATAGTTTGTGCGAACAAAGTAAACTTGACATGGAATGTGAGATTCCATACAATCCTCTCAGAAGGATTTGAGAAGCTCGTCGGGCAGAAGAGAGAGGTTGCGCGTGGAGGGAATGAGAAGATGCGGGAGCCTGAGAGCAGGTTGCGGACGGAGGATGAAGGCAGAGGTGAGGATAGGGGCAAGTATGTGATGTCGGTTGCGGTTGGGATGACCGGTGTGGAGGCATACAGGATTCGGAGGTATGAGGAGGCAGGGCTGTTAAGGCCTGCCAGGAGCAGCGGTGGAAGGAGACTGTTGTCGGATGAGGACATCTGCCTCGTTCGCGATGCTGCGAAGCTCGAAAGTGAGGGTGTGAATCTGACGGGAATCAAGGTGATTCTCAGGATGAGGAGAGTGGACGGAGTGGTGCCCGACGAGCCTCGCGAGAATGGTGGTGGATGAGGATGTGTTGTTCCAAGTACAGATGAAGTCTCTTGAAGACAGTCGAACGGAAGGAATTGGAAAGAGGAGGCAGCAAATGGCAAATCGATTCTGGGATTCTTACGCGGATAGTCTGAGTTTAAGGGATGCAATGGATAGGTTGCTCGAGCACAGCGTGGTTCGTCCACAGGCACTTGCTTCAGGTTCGACCGGTGGTAGTGCGAAAGTGATGCCCATAGATGTGTTCGAGAAGGATTCTGACTACATGATCAGGGCCTATCTTCCCGGCGTGAAAGCGGAAGATGTGGATATCAGTGCTGAGCGAGAGGTTGTGACCATCAAGGCTCACATTCCGGGAGAAGCAGAGAGGGAAGAGTCCGGGAACTACAGGTGGATTGTGGGCGAATTGGGCTATGGTGATGTGGTGAGGACGGTGAGGTTGCCCGTGCCGGTGAACGGCAGCGCTATCGAGGCGGGTATGGCGGAGGGTGTATTGACGCTCACGGTGCCCAAGACCGAGGAGGCAAAGCCTCGAAAGATTGCCGTCGTGGCGAAGTAGGGTGAATGCGGCGGCTTTCCCCCGATTCCAATTGTACCGAACGAAGCGGCCCGTTCCTGAGCAGAGTTCCAGAGAAGAGGGGATATCCGGGATGCAGGGCCGCAGGATTCGGGGTAGGAGCAGAACAAGAGGAATACCTGCAGATGTGAACGTGGTGGTATCAGGTAGTGTGGAGATAGGAGGTGCGAGACAATGGCAAATCTGATCAGGTGGGAACCGATGGGAATTACGAGTCTGAGACAGGCGATGGACGGGTTGCTGGAGGATGCAGTTGTCAGGCCTTCTCGTGCATGGCAGGCCATGAAGCTGGATGAGTTTGCCGTGGACATGTATCAGACCGAAAATGAAGTGGTTGTGAAGGCACAGTTGCCTGGCATCAAGGCGGAAGATGTGGACATCTCCGTATTGGGCGACATTCTCAGCATCAAGGGAGAATCGTGCGAGGAGGAGCAGGTCAAGGAGGAGAGTTACTTCAGGAAGGAGATGCGTTGCGGCTCTTTCAGCAGGTCACTGCAGATACCGGTCCCTGTAAGTGTTGACGGTGCCGAGGCTGTCTTCCAGAATGGGGTGCTCACGTTGACACTGCCCAAGACAGAGGTTGTGAAGCCGAAGCAAGTCCAGGTGAAAACAGCCAAGGAAGCCCCTGCTGCTGCGAAGCCAGTAACGGAGAAATCCGCCGCGAAGCCGAAGAAGGCAAAGCCGAAGCAGTCAAGCAGTGAGAAGAAGGCATAGACAGGACTACAGACCTTCGGCCCTTGTGGGTATTCCCGCGTGAATAATGCACGCACACCATAGAGAGGCGTCCCTTCCGATAGGAGGGACGACTTCTTTTTTCTTTGATTTGTGGTGGACGACGGAACGTGTCGTGACTCCGGGGTGGAGGGTCAGGGTTTCTCTCCACGTCTCGCGAGCGGGACATGAACGGCAGCAACTGTTCCCTTGTGCCGTTTTCCGGAGATAGTGAACCTCCCGTTGATAGGCCTGAGACGCTCCCGGATGCCCAGGATTCCGAACGAATGAGGAGTCTCTACACCGCCTGAACTGATACCGACGCCATTGTCTGCTATCTCAAGCGTGACAGAGTCTTCGTTCATGGAAAGACTTGCACGAGCCGCGGTTGCCTTTGAGTGGCGGGCGATGTTGGTGAGCAACTCCTGTAGCACGCGGTAAAGAACGATGGCGATATTCGGCGGGATTTGTTCGTCGTTCTCGGGTAGACTCAGTCCACATTGGATGCCGGTGCGCTCGACAAAGCTGCCGACCTGCCACTCTATTGCTGCACACAGTCCAAGGTCGTCCAGCATACCCGGCCTGAGTTCAGTCGACAGGTGTCGCACGTCGAGCGCAAGGCTATCAACCATTGCCGCGACATTGTCGACCTTGCTGATTGCATCCTCCCTGTCCGCCTCCTGTCGCAGTTGCTTCTTGAGGGACATCAGGTCGAACTTGAGAGCAGTCAGGCCCTGACCGATGTTGTCATGCAGGTCTCGCGCAAGCGCCGTGCGCTCCTGTTCGCGGGCATCCTGCAGGTGTCCCGAAAGCTCTCTCAGTCGTTCTCCTGCCAGTCTGAGTTTCTCCTGGGTCTGGCGAAGGTCGGTGATATCGTGCAGGTGCATGAGCACGGTCTGTATCACCCCGTCGTCGTCGCGCTCAGGAGACATGTGCCAGTCGATGGACCTCTGTCCACCGTGTGTTTGTACGTCCATAGAACCTGACAGCGGCCGGCCTGAGGCGAATACGTGCATGATGGCGTCCCGGGTAGCGTTGAGTGTCTCCTGTGACAATCCCGAGAAATCGGACAGGCATCGCCCGACCATGTCCTGGTGTGGCACTCCTGAGAGTCTGTCGAGTGCAGGATTGACGTACAGCATTCGGCAATCACGGTCCAACCGCGCGACTGTATCATCAAGGTTCTCACTCAAAGTGCGGAACCGTGCCTCACTCTCTCTTAAGGCCCGCTCTGCGCGCCTCTGTTCCGTGACGTCTCTGGTGGCTCCCTGGATGGCTACTACCTGGCCATCTTCGACCTGGTGCAGGACCATGTCACAGATGCACTCCATAGTCGTGCCGTCCCTCTTGAGAAGGCGCACGTCCGCTCCTGTCACCATGCCTCGATTCTCCAACTCTGCGAAAATCGGAGCACCAGCCTCAGTTCCATCGGCGAAGAGGTTGAACAGGTTCAACTGGTTGACGTCATCACGCGTGTAGCCAAAGAGGTCGAGCCATGCCTGGTTGACCTCAGTAAGGCGTCCATCAGGTGACATGAGGTAGGTGGCGTCCCTGGAAAGATTGAACAGGGTGTGGAATCGTTTGGCGCTCTCGATGCGTTGTCGCTCCGCCTTCTTCTGCTCTGAGATATCGCGCATGACAGTCTGGAATCCGAGGATACTCCCGTCAGCGTGATAGCGAACGCTTATCGACCTCACGATATCAATAAGCCTGCCGTCCTTGGTCTTCACAGGTGACTCATAGTTGTCCAATGACCCGTTGCGGAGGAGGAGTTGTACGAAATCCGGACGCATCTCCGGTGATGGAAAGAGGTTGGCAGCGTTGAATGAGGCCGTGTCCTCACGCGAGTAGCCAAGGAGATTGAACCAGGCGTCGTTTGCCTCAATGAGATTGCCATCCACTGTGATGAGGCAGATAGGGGCTATTGATTGGTCGAAGAGCTGTCGATACTGCTGTTCGCGCTCGCGAAGCGCTCGCTCCGCCGCCTTGCTCTCAGTGATGTCGTGAAAGACCGTCTGGAATCCGATGATGCCGCCATCCGGTGACCTACGCACTGTGACGATTCGGTGACAGTCGAATATGGTACCGTCTTTTCGCCTGAACTTTGATTCGTCCTCGACGTGGTCCTGGCTCGCGATTGCCTGCAGGAACCTGGCTCTACCATCCGGCTCCACATATGCGTCGCTTGCGGTGTATGACGATATGTCCTCAGGTGTGTATCCGAACAATCTGAACCATGCGGGGTTTGCCTCGAGCAGGCGGCCGTCCGGCGTGACAAGATTGACGGCATCGACGGATTGCTCAAACAGCTCCCTGTACTTCTCTTCGCTCTCCCGCAATGCCTGTTCCGCCGCCTTGCTGTGCGTAATATCACGGAAGACTGTCTGGTAGCCGATGATCTCGCCGTCCGGCGCATGGCGCGCAATTACCGAGCGAAGAATATGAAGACTCCTGCCGTCTTTCGTCTTCATGGGCACCTCATCGTCCTTGAGGTAGCCCTGCATGGAGATATTGGAGAGAAAGGTATCCCTGTCCGTCGGGACGGCGTACATGTCTCTTGCATTCAGATGTGCGATGTCCTCCGGCGCATAGCCGAATAGTCTGAACCACGCCGGATTGGCCTCAATAACGCGTCCGTCAGGCGCTGCGAGGCTCACTGCATCGAGCGACTGCTCGAACAACTCACGATACTTTCGCTCACTGTTTTGAAGGGACTGCTCCGCTTCCACGCGGGCGGTTATCTCGACAAGTGAACAGGTGGCTCCCATGAACACACCGTTCTCGAAGAGAGGTCTACTTGATGAGCGGACATGCCGTACTCTTCCTTCGGCGTCGGATACCCGAAAATCGGACGGCTCCATAATGCCCAGGACGAGGCGCTCCCATGACTGTGCAATGGAGGGAAGGTCCTCGGGATGTACGAATTCGGTGAAGCGTCTTCCTACTATGTCTTCAGCTCGTATGCCGGAGAGCGCTTCGACTTGTGGGCTGATGAAGGTGACTACGCCGTCCGCATCAAGTGCATACACCACGTCGTTGATGGAGTTGACGAGAGCGCGGTACTTCTCTTCTGACGCCCTCAGTTCCAGCTCCATACGTTTTGTGTCGGTGATATCCCGCACCACGCTGACGAAGAGTGGCCCGCCATCACTTTCAAAGGTCTTTGCCCTTACCGCTACGTCTATTGGCGAACCGTCACTGCGGCGGTGGCGCGTCTCAAAGGAGAACTCTCCATGCTCGATCATGGCGCTGATGCGAGCAGGAACCTGGTCCGCGAAGTCGGGCGCGTTGAGGTCCTTCACTGTCATGGAGAGCAGCGCGTCTCTTGAGAAGCCTGTCATAGCGGATGCGGCTTCGTTGGCGTACAGGATTTGACCTTCATCATTAATGAGGTAGATTGCGTCGTTCGCGTTGTCGAGCAGCATGCCTCGTAAACGCAACTCTTCATCGCTATGCTTGCGCTCGGTGATATCTCTTGCCACACCCACCATACCGACAAGGGTGCCGGTGTTGTCGCGCAACCCTTTGACGATGTTCTCGGTCCATACGGTGGAGCCATTCTTGTGGTAGTACTCGACCTCGACTGTGAGTGCCCTGGCAGGGTCGGCATCGCCGAGTGTCTCGCGATGCAGTTCCTGTTTCAGTGCGTCCATTATGGTTGCAGCGGATTCAGGCGTTACCATGTCCTGCAACCCCTGTCGCATACGCTCTTCGAGTGAGAACCCGAGCACCCGTTCCATTGAAGGGCTCACGTACGTCGTGTTGAAGTTGAGGTCCATCGTCCAGAAGATGTCGGCGATATTGTCTGTGACGAGTCGTAGTCGTTGTTCAGACTGGCGCAACTCCTGTTCAGACTTCACACGCTCTGAGATATCACGGGCCACGGAGAGAATCAGAGGTCGGTTGTCGAGCATCATCCGTGTTGCCCTGACCTCGATGGGGAACTGCGAACCATCCTTGCGGAATGTAAGGAGTTCAAATCTGGCGTGTCCGTCGCGCCGGAGCGTGGTGCCGATCTCTTCCCAGCGTTGTGCCTGGTCTGGAGCTTCAAGGTCGTGCAGAGTCGCATGGGCAAGCTCATCTCGTGTATAGCCTCTTGATATGGCTGTCGCCTCGTTGAAATAGAGGATGTTCCCCTGAGGGTCATGGACGATGATGCAGTCCGTGGCGAGGTCGAGCAGCCTGTCCCTGATGACCAGGTCATTCTGTTCATGTTTCTGAGAGGTGATGTCGATCGACGTGCCTATGAGTCCGACGGCCTTGCCGTGATCGTCCAGAATCGGTGCTTTGTCGGTGAGCACGAAGCGAAGTCCATCAGGCCCATTATAGGTCTCCGTGATTCCGAGTCTTGGCGAGCTAGAGTTGATGACCTCTCGGTCGACTCGGGCTGATTCAGGGCCGAGTTCTCCCAGTAGTTCCTCTGATGACGTTCCGATGACTTGGTCCAGTGTGACGCCGAAATTGTCACAGAAGGCCTTGTTGGCGCTCACTATATTGAGATTGCGGTCCTTGACGTAGACCATCGTAGGGAGGGCGTCAAGAGCCGGGTGTAGCTCAAATAACTCCATTGGTCCAGATGTGGGCTTGCCAACGGGGGCAAGCGATGGGTCCAGTTGGTCCAGCTGAGGTGTCTCCGGTTGGGTGTGACAGTCGTATCCGAGCGGTCAGTCTACCATATTCCGAGAAGTATCGATAGACGTGTCTTCGGCCACATGGTTGGACGAGTTGAGACGGACCTGTGAGCAAACCATACACCTGGAAGATGTTCTTAGGAGCTACGTATCCGAGGGTAGAGTCTCTTTCCTGCGCAGCTTGCGGTAGTAGGAGTGCGAGAGGTACAAGCCAGCCGCCGGATTGTGGCCGAAAACCCTGTCTTTGGCGATGAGTACCGTGGTGGGCGCCTCTGCGTACTTGAAGAACAGTGAATCGTGTCCCACACAAAGGCCGACCAGTACATTGAACTCAGTATGTGACTCGTTCAGAATCTTCGCCTGGGCGATGGGGTTACACATGGTCTCCCATTTGCCTGACCCCTTGATCTTCTGTTCTTCCGTAATCCCGATGGTCTCCTTGGGCATGCCGCCGACCTGGCAGCACACGGACACGACTTCAAATCCCCTGCGCGTCAGGATTTCATCCAGTATGCCCGCTTCTTTCCTCAGACCGGCACAGAATGCGACACCGAGCCTCTTGTAGCCCATCTTCTTTGCGAACTGCGCTGTCTCCTCAACCCGTGGGTTTCGTGGCGTCAGTCCTTCGGGCAGGCGCATGTAGCACTCGAACTCCTGAATCGATGCCTGCCTGGCAAACTCCGCCACATCCGGCTTCGCGTACTCTGTTCTCACTTCTTCGAGTGTCGAGTGCATCGTTTTCGTAGGGCAGTTGTCGGGTCCCTGGTCGGAGAATTCTGACTCGCAGACGCGTTTGTCGCAATTCGCGCAGGTGCTGTACTGTTCCAAGATTGTCCTCCTGATTGCTCACACGGGGCGCTCGTGGCCAGGCGTGAGTGATATGGCGCGTCGTCGGTGTCGGGAACCGTTGGAAGTCAATCGAGGGTGAGCCTTCGCACAAAGAAGCGCTGCTCCCCGTATATGACTTCGCGTAGCTTCCCCTGCCCCACCATCCACTCGGCGAGGTCCGGTTCAGCGCCTGACTTCTGCAGAAATGCTGCCACCTGGTCGGAGCGCATGGGGTGGACGGACGTGATGGCGAGCAGGTCATCTTCGGTGTTGCCCTTCGAATCGAAGGTTGTGCCCTCGTAGCCGGTCAGCAGTTCGACCCGTTCGACTGCAGCGCTGAATATCTGGTGCGCACGAACAAGGGCGTCCTCTGCCGGTATCTCAACGCCATGGACTGCAGGCGGGCGGATGGGCACTGACAGATATGCAGTGTGTGGCTGTAGCCACTTGAGGAAAGCTGACAGGGGCAAGAGGTCGTCGGCGGAATCGTTCAGGTCTTTCACGAGCATGGTCTCGGTGTCGAGTTCGCCTTTGTACTCATGGGCAAACTGCAGTACGCCGTCGAGCACTGTTTCAAGTCTCAGGTCGCCGTGAGGCCGGTCGATGCGACGCCACGTGTCATGCCGTACTGCATCCACCTTGACGCTCACCCTGTCGGCACCCATGAGCGCACGTCGTACGTCAGGGTCGTGAAGCAACGACGCGTTCGTGATGACTGCAACCGGTATGCCGAACTGGCTGAGAAGTTGTACTTGGTCGCCGAGGTGCGCTTCGAGCGTTGGCTCTCCATCGGGAACGAAGGCCAGGTAGTCAATTGGTGTGCCATTCTTGCGCAGTTTCTCCAGTGTCCACTTCACATCGGCATGCAGTTCGCCGGGGTCACAGTGAGGCGTGCGGCGTATCGTCAAGTGGTCGGTGGTGCCGAGCTGACAGTACACACAGGAATAAGTGCAGGTCTTTGGAGCGATGGCGTTGATGCCGAGGCTACGCCCGAATCGTCTCGACGGCACGGGGCCGAATGTCCGTGCGGGTTCTGCAGAGAATGACTGATTGTTCATGCTTCACCTGGCAATGGCCGGGCGAAGTCTAGCACGTGAATGCAGCGGAGACCATGGTTGCCGTGGATGTGCGCGTTCACTTCGGGGGTATGAACGGGTCCTTGCACTTTGGCCAGGGTATCCCATACTTCGCCCCGCGGTACTGGTACAGAACACACCGGTCGAGCATGCCACCCCTGCGGCGCTTCTGTTCGTTGAACAGCGCTTCAGGGTCGGCCTCGAACATCTGTTCGGGAGTCTCGATGCCGAGGGCGAGCAACTCCCGGGCCGTCTTCTCTCCTACGTTCGGCAACAACTGAAGCTTCTTCAGCGTCTCCTGCTCGGAATGCACGATTATTCTGTGAACCTCACCTCAACTTCATTCACGTCCCACAGGGGCGATATCTTCTCCATGACTTCCTCATGAATGTTGTGTGCGAACTGGTTCGTGGCGGGAAGGTCTATGGCGACGGTCACCTTGCCCTTCTCAATCATGATGCCCGTCACGAGTTCGGTCTTGACAAGGTCGAGTCCCACAAGCGGGTTCATGACCTTCTTGAGTCTGCGTCGGACCTCTTCCACGGTGGTTGGCTTCCTCTCCTTGACCATGCCGTGGGTTTCCTCGTAGTTCTCGATTGCGGCGCGCAGACCGTCAACGGCGAGAACAGAGCAATGGGCCTTGATGGCGGGCAATCCACCCAGTTCTTCGGATGCCTGTTTCCAGGAAATGTCCTTTGCCTCATCGAGGGTCTTGCCTTTGGCGAGTTCCGTGATGATAGAGCCGGTTGCGATATTTGAGGCACAACCGTACGATTCGAACTTGATATCCTCAATCTTTTTCGTCTCGTCGTTCACCTTCAGGTAGACACTCACCATGTCACCGCAGGCAGGGCTGCCCTCGGTTGCTTTTGCGTTGGAGTCATCCAATTTGCCCACATTTCTGGGGTTCTTGAAGTGGTCGAGTACTCTCTCAGTGTACGGAAACGTCATCTGGCGTCCTCCTTCTTCCGCTGAAGTGGCACGAAGCGCCACCTGTTCTGCGGCGTCGATTGCTTCGCTCCGGCATAGCGGCCACAACCTATTTTAGCGCAGCCAGAACCTCCGCTGCGTGCTGCACGCCCAATGGGGGGCTCATGAGTACGGGAACCGGTGTCTCTCCGAGGTCGGGCTTGAGCGCAAGCATACTTCCCTGTGCGCAGACTACCACATCAACTTTCTGCGCGAGCTTACGGATGGAGGCGATGACCATTTCGTTGTGCTTCTTGCGGTCACCGGCGATGAGTCTTTCGAATGCGCCGCTGGTGATTTCCTCCGTCACAGAGACGGTCTTGCCAAGTCTTTCAGCGGTGCTCTTGATGAGACGGACAGTCGGACCCATCGTGGTGGCAAGGGTGGCGACGACACCGATGCGGGGCCCTGTCTGGCAGGAGATTTCGGCCATTCGTTCATCCACTTTGACGACAGGCACCTTGACCATCTTCGCTGCCATCGTCGCGACTTCTCCGACGGATGAACACTGGTTGAAGATGAGGTCGGCTCCGGATGCCTCTGCCTGCATGTAGTATTCGCACATTCTCCGTGTGACGCCCGGCGTGACGCCGCCATTCGCGAGTACCTCGGGCAGAAGGCTGTCATCCACGATGTTTCGTACGGTGACGTCCGGCGCATACTCCTGGAAGAGCGTGTTCAAATCGTTCAACGACACACCGCTGGTGTGGACTATGAAGACTGTCTTTCCCATGTTCCTTCCTCCTCAATCCGAAAGTCTGCGTATATCTGCGCCGCGGCTGTCCTGAGCGAGCCCGTCGTTGTGAGGGGTGCCCCGGATTTCTTTCTGCCTACTTCAACGTGGCCAGAACGTCGGCGGCGTGCTTGATTCCAAGTGGTGGACTCATCAGGACGGGGACGGGAGTCTCTCCAAGCTCCGGCTGCAATGCCAGCATACTGCCCTGGGCGCAGACGACGACATCGACAGTGTTCATCAACTCTCGAATCGCAGCGAGGACAATCCTGTTGTGGCCCTCCTTGTCGCCGACGATGATGCGCTCAAATGCGTCTGCACAGAGAACCTCTGTGACAGTTGCCTCCGTGCCAAGCCGTGCTGCTGTTCTCATGATGAGGCGAACGGTTGGCCCCATCGTTGAGGATGCGGTGGCGACCACGCCGATACGGCTGCCGGTGTGGCAGGCAACCTCTGCCATGCGCTCATCTATTTTCACGAGAGGAATCGTTACCATGCTTCGTGCGATGTCTGCTGCTTCGCCCACAGAGGAGCACTGGTTGAGGATGAGGTCTGCGCCTGCCATCTGTGCCTGCACTGCGTACGTGCAGTAGCGTCGCAGTACCCCCGGAGTGACACCTCCATTGGCCAGTACCTCGGGCAGCATGCTGTCGTCGATGATATTTCTGACCGTGACGTCGGGGGCAATCTCCCCGAACAAGCGCATGAGGTCTTCTCCGGCAAGCCTGTTGGTGTGGATGATGAATACTGTCCTGGACATCGTCTTCTCCCTTGTCCTGTTCTGTTTTGCACTCCTGCACAGGGCTCTATGTACGTCCATATTGCGCTGAGCCGCAGAGGGATACCATCCTACGCTTTGTCCTCACGAGGAACGAGAGGACTGATCTTGCGCAGGTCACTGACAACCTGGGAAACCGCATCGACAATACCGTCGACTTCCTCCGTTGTGTTGAATCTGCCGAAAGTGAATCGTATCGAACCGTGCGCCCGTTCATGGTCGCCGCCGATGCCGAAAATGACGTGGCTTCCTTCAAGGGAGCGAGAGAAGCACGCGGAGCCGGTGCTGACCGCGAAGCCCCGCATGTCGAGATGCAGGGTGATGGACTCTCCCTCCACATAGTGGAACGTGACATTCGCGTTCTGAGGTGTGCGGTTGGTGGGGTGCCCGTTGAGCGTGGAATGAGGCACCTCGGCAAGCAGCCGTTGTATCGTACGGTCTCTCAAGGCCGCCAACGCCTCGTTTTCCTCAGGAGTGACAAGCGCCGCTGCCTTCGCGAATCCTACCGCCGAGGGTATGTTCTCCAGACCTGCACGAAGGTCGTATTCCTGGAAGCCGCCGTCCATCCACTTCGCGATAGGGGTCTTCTTTCTTATGAACAGTCCACCTATTCCACGTGGACCGTGAATGGTGTGGGCTGCGACGCTCATCAGGTCAATCGGCACAGTGTTCATGTCCACCGGCACACGGGTGAAGGAATGCGTGGCGTCTGTGTGGAAGAGCGTACCTTTCTCTTTGCAGATCTTCGCGATTGTCGAGATGTCCTGTATCGTGCCTATCTCCTGGTTGGCGTGCTGTATGGACACGAGTATGGTTTCCTTCGTGATGGCCTTCTGGAGTGCCTCAAGGTCCACTAATCCGTCACCGTCGACAGGCAGATAGGTGACCTTGAAACCCTGCCGTTCAAGCGCCTGTGCGCTGTGGAGCACGGGGAAATCCTCTATCTTCGAGACGATGATGTGTGTGCCCTTCTTCTGGCCGAGCGCGAGCGCCACTCCTTTCAGTGCCATGTTGCTCGATTCGGTGCTGCCCGAGGTGAAGATGAACTCCTCAGGTGACGCTCCTATCCGCGCTGCAAGTGAACCTCGAGCACTGTCAAGCGCTTCGCGGGATTCGATTCCGAGCGAGTATCCGAACTCTGAGGTGGCAACGGCGTAGGTTTCGAAGAAGTAGGGAGTCATGGCCTCGAGGACACGCTCATCAAGCCGTGTTGCTGCCGCGTTATCCAGGTAGGTGCACTTCTGCATATTGTCCTCCCTCTCGATTGCCGGCTAGATAAATAGAGTAATACTGGATTCCCGTGCTTCCTGGATGTATGAACCCACGGCGCAGTAATCTGTGATGATGTCGTCGCGCAGGTCTTCCTTCTTGATGCCCATGAGTTCCATCGTCATGTCGCAGGCCATCAGCTTTCCGCCCAGCTCAATAAAATCGTCGAGCATCCTGTTCATGCTCGCCACGTTGGCTCGCTTCATACGTTGCTTTATCATCCATTTGCCAAGGCCGAGCATGTGCATCCTGGACAGGGGGCCTTTGTCGAGTTGGCCCTTCTTGAGGCACTGCAGGCCCCAGAAAGTGAAGAACATGGACGCTTCCATTCCCATGGCAAGCGCTCCGTTGGCGATGATGAGTGCGCTGAAGACCTTGTCGAATTCGCCGCTCTGGACGACTATCGTCGCTTTCTCTTCCATTCTCCCTCCCCTCATCTCCGAATGCGGATAGTCCAGCGTTCTCCATCTTCCTTGACGTCGAGGACTTCCAGCCCCATGGCTCTCGCCGCCATGGGAATCTCTTTCTTTGAGGAAGGATGGGTGCCCACAACCTCCACCACATCGCCGATGGCGGCCTTTCTCAGCGCCTTCCGGGTTTCCACCAGCGGTACGGGGCAGTTCTGCCCAGCGCAGTCAACCTTGATCTCTGCCATTGACACACCTCCGTCCCATCAATGATACCCCAGCACGCAGGGATATGCATTGCCACAAGGATGATTGTGTTCCCTTCCCGCAGGCGAACTGTCACTCCATTCGAAGTTCGTCACTGGCTTCGGACTGCGCTGCAAAGGAGATATGCACACGTGTCGTACGGGAAACCGTCACGCCTCGCCACTGCACGAGAGCTTTACAGCGCAACAGGCGATATCCACTACCGAGGGCCTGCCTCCGGCCGATGTCTCCTTTGGCAGCCCCTCGCTTCAGTCAAGATGTGTGCTCCAGGTTCTTCTACTTGTCGTAGACCTGGCGGTTGATGCAGTTCGGTATGCGTTCTCCCCGCATGCCGATAATTAGTTGTTCTATGGCCATGGTCCACATCTTTCTACGAGTCTCTATGACTGCGCTGCCGATATGGGGCATGATGAGGATGTTGTCCAGTGTGAAGAGCGGGCTGTCGAGAGGGAGTGGCTCTGTGCTGGTGACATCGATTGCGGCGCGCAATATCTTGCCTGTCTTCAGCGCGTCGTAGAGTGCTTTATCGTTCACGACGGGTCCGCGCGCCACGTTCACGAGGATGCTGGTGGGTTTCATCACCGCGAACTCGTCCTTGCCCATCAGGTTTCGGGTCTGGTCCGTCAGGGGAACGGTCAGGATGACGAAATCGGACTCCGCGAGGAGACCGTGAAGCGTGTCGCGGTATTCAGCACCAAGAAGCGATTCGGCGGTCAGGTCTCGATTACGGTTGTGATAGAGCACGCGCATGTTGAATCCGTTCGCACGTTTGGCGACGTGGGAGCCTATATGGCCCATCCCGACGATACCGAGCGTCTTGTTATTGACATCGACCCCCGGGAGATCGAGGTGTGCGTGTGCTTTCCAGCGTCCATCGCGAGCGAACTGCTGTCCTTCCACGACCCTGCGTGCAGCGGCCAGAAGCAGCGCAAAGCCGAGGTCGGCGGTGGTCTCCGTGAGCACGTATGGCGTATGACCGACCGGGATGCCACGTCGTGTAGCCTCGGCAAGGTCAATATGGTCGCAGCCGTCTCCCATGTTGCTGATGCATTTCAGGTCAGGCATAGCGTCGAAGACCTCGGCATTGATGCGATTGGCAACGGTCATGATTCCCTGAAGTCCCGGCGCCTCGCGCAACATGGCCTCTACCGGCATCTCTTCCACACCTTCCCATACCTTGTAGTCATGGATGCCGTCGAGACGCTTCGTGATGTCCCTGAAGAAGTTCTTGCAGATGTAGACGTTGGCCATCATTCCTCCTTGCTGTGCGCGCACGTCCCGCAGGTGAGACGCCTGCCACGTGGAAGTTACCCGTGCGTACTTGCCATGTCAATGGGTTTCAAGTGGCTGGACGGGGTGACCAAAGCTGAGGGCAATTCGTCCAAATGTAATGAAAGGAGGAAGCCAAAGCCTCCTCCTTTCACTACCGTCACTCTTGACATCGCGGGGATATCTTCAGGCCTTTGCCTGCTGCTCACGCAACTCGTTCAACTCGTCGAGCAGTCCCTGTTCGAAGATGACCTCCACGGTCCACTTGCATGCCCTGCCGACCACCTCTGGACTGACCCATGCATGAGCGCCCAGTTCATCCGCCTTCCCGTAGTCGTCTTTGTCAGAAAGGAAGAACGGACGTCCCATAATCTTCGTCTCGATGTCGCGGCAGATGACCGTGCCGTACTCGTCGATGAACTTCTTGTGTAGAGCGCGGCCAGCCTCGAAGCATTTGAACCTGTTCGTCTCTTCTGTCACGAAGTTGTCCAGCGCGCGTCCCTTCAGCATTCCGAGAATCATCAGCCCGCCGTCGTAGGCGCCGCAACCGGCATCGCCAAACAGCGCACCGCCACCTGCGAGTCCTGTGGCAGCTTTGAAGATTTCCGGTGACGATATATCGAGGGCCTCGAAAAGTCCTGCCAGAGACGTCTGGCTGCAGCATCTCTTCTCAAGCTGGGCCTTGTGCCCTGAGTCGTATGCTTTCTGTGCAATCTCTTCTTTCTGGTCAGGGGTTATCTTCTTCATGGTGTCCCTCCTCATTGAAGCTGCTTTGCGGCGGATGGCGGCTGTACAGGGGCTACGTGGAATCAGTCTTGTGGAGCGCACCTGCCATTGTGGTGAGAGTGTAGTCTGAGCGACGTACAGGGTCAATGGATGTGAGTAACCCTCTGCTGGCTGTATGGTGATGTTGGCAGTCAGTTGGGAGTGCTGTGTCTTGCAGCGCCTCATGGGTAGCTATTGACAAAGGCACTGTCCCCTCCTACTCTGACCCAGCGACGCCTCGGGCGTGGCCTTCAATAACACCGCATTCCGCGTGACGTGATAGCCGATAGGAGAGGAGCAGTCGCAGGATGGCGCGGTACCACGAGGAATCCTCCTCAATCCTGCTGATACTGGCCCATGTTGACCATGCGTGCGGCGATGTCATTGCATCCGTCATTCAACGTCTGTGTGGCCTCGCGGTGCAGAACGTGAATCTGGTCCCCTCATTCATCAAGAAAGGTCATCCTTGCTTCCGCGTTCTCCGCAGTCATGGCCACAGAGCCGGGACGTGCTGCACCGACTGAAACAGCAGAATGTGGAGTGTGCGGTGGCCGCAGGCAGCCAGGTAGGCGTGTTGACAATGTAGTGACCGTGAAGGGCTTCAGGTACATGGAGGAAAGGTAATGAAAGAATACGGAGACTTCATCAGCGAAGAAGACCGGATGACAATTGCGGCTATCCGGGACTTCGTCAAGGAAGAGATAGTACCAATCAGACAGCAACTCGATGAGGATGAGGACAGGAAGCTGGTGCACCTGGTACTGGATGGACTTGCGGAGATGGGTTTGCACAAGCGCGGTCTACCGGAGTCGCTCGGAGGGCTTCGGACTAACGCGGTGTCTCTGACTGTTGGCTATGAGGAAGTGGCGCGTGGTGATTGCGGTATCGCGATGACAATGAGTGTACCGGCCTGGGTCTTTGGACCCGCGATGCGGGCGCATAACGAGCGCGTGGTGAATGACCTGTGCCCGCCCTACTGCGGCGACGAGTTTGTCGAAGCGTGCCAGGGGATGACGGAGCCAGCGGGTGGCTGCAACATCGAGAGTGCCGAGTATCGCGGCAAGACAATCCAGACCAGGGCGCGCCTGGAAGGAAGCGAGTGGGTCATCAACGGTGCGAAGCAGTTTCCCAGTGGCGCCAGCGTGTCAGATGTGTATCTCATCACCTGCACCACGGACCCCGAGTTGATGGAAGAAGGCATCGCACTTATCTACGTGCCGGCGGACACGCCGGGACTCTCGTTCAGCAAGCCCGAGAACAAGATGGGCATGCGATTCACGGATGTGAACGCCTCCATCTACCTGGATGATGTGAGGGTTCCTATGGAGTATCGTGCCTCGAAGGAGCCCATGAAGGACTTTCAGAGCTTCCGCAACTTCCTCTCATGGGGCAGACTCTCCTCCGCAGCCTTCGCCGTTGGTGCGGCGCAGGCTGCGCTGGATATCGCGCTCGAATTCACGGGACAGCGGTACTATGATGGGAAGCTGGTGAGGCAACACGGACTGCAGGCCAACATGCTTGCTGACATGATTATCGGTGTTGAGAGTGCGCGTTTCTACTATCTCACGGTGGCCAGCATGTTCGACAATCGTAAGGTCTATGGTTCGCCATACACTGACGAACAGATTGCCCGTGCCACCGGAGCGAAATTGTACGCAGCCGACATGGCCGTGAAGGTCTGCAACATGGCCATGGAATTGACCGGCTCGTACGGCTACATGAAGGACTACAACATCGAGAAGTATCTGCGTGACTGCAAGATTATTCAGCTATGGGAAGGTGGAGGCCAGCTTGGCCGCATTGACGTGGCGCGTGGTCACTACGAGATGATGCCGTTCGTGTAGCGTACCTGCTGTCAGTAATTGACATAAGAAGAGGGCGCGTCACTATTCGTGTTGACGATGGTGCCGCGCCCTCTTGTTCTGTAATGTCGCCAATACCAGAACTTGATCATGTGGTTGTGTGGTTGGTACAGAAAAGCCACCATGCGAGGTGCGACGTCTTGAGGGAAGCGATGTCCCTGCAGTGGCGGTCAACTCGCGGGATGGTTCACCCTGACTTGTTTCGGCCAGGTGATGTTGGCAATTGTCAAATGGTCAACACGGCAATAGCGCGTCAGGTATGACCATAGTCCTGTATTCCACATGGAACAATGGTACTTGGTGTCTATGGCAATTGGTACTGGCATATGTCATCACGAGTCAAGTAGGTCGTAAACGAGGTGACATTGATTCGTGTACGAAGACCAATAGTTGGTAGAGTTTGAGACAGGTATCAAAGTTCAAGGGCGATACAGCCTTTCGAATGCAAGCCAAAGGAGTACCAGAGATCATGCCATTAGCAAGTGGAGGAGCGGAATACTACCGGACGAGTGAGGCGGCGAGAACAGTGGGGATTTCCAGGAGTACGCTACTACGCTGGTTGAGCCAGGGCCGCGTCTCTGTCTCAGAACGTAGAGACAGGAATGGCTGGCGAGTGTTCACAAAGGAGGACCTTGCTGTCCTTAAAGGTGCCGCCGAACACATCGAGGAAGTAGTATAGGATCCCGTCCCTGAACGGTTGAGGAGGGGTTGTGGGGAGTCTTCGCCATGCGTCTTTGTTGGTGTGGGGCGCATGCCAGTTGACTTGAGAGTCGCTCTGGCGTTGTGACGCGTTTCAGCGTCAGGCCTGCCCATCAGGATGTGACTGTGCCGCAGGGCAGGCAAAGTGCCGTCTCTGCAGCAGGTCGAGCGTGTGTCCTGTTCGGTTCGCTTGACACTCATTACAGAGTCTCCTGCTATCGCAACCAGAGCCCAGAACAAAAGTTGAACTGTTGTCTCACTCAATCACTCCCTGCCCCGTCACAATGGCCACACGGTCAACCCGCGTTGCCTCATCGACCAGCCTGACGAGGTCGTGTTCAGTGAAGAGCCTCCACCCTCGCCGGTCGCGCTGTTCGATGTCAGGAAGTTGTCCCTCCCTGGTCCATCGCAGGTAGGTGTTCTTACTGATGCCCGCAATCCGACAGGCCTCGGATGTGCGGTAATATGTCTGTCCGTTCATCTCTACTGGCATCTGGCATCGCCTCGCTTTCTCTCAATATTCTTTTGTACTATCGTTTCGCCTACCAACTCTTGATTCCAAAGTCTCCTGTTCTTCAAATGCCCGGTCTACCGGCCGTGTTTCTGCCGCCCAACGCGCCATTTCATTGCCTTGCTCATTGACATACTCCACCTCCTCTTCTACCATGGTCATGGTACTCAGGTACTAGTCCACTCTTGGGAAAGAAGTTGTGACAACGGTGACGAGAGTATTCAGATGGGCGGAGCACATCGTGCTCATTGTCCTTCTCCTGGTATTGCTGTCTGTGATTACGCCATTCGGACGCGCGTCCGGCATTGTGGCGTCGAGCACCCCGTCCGTCTCTGCTGATGTGGTCGAGTTGGACGCGTCTGAATTGTCCGATGGCTTGGTGGGGCTGCTTCCCGATATCGGCCAGATATACCGCACCGCGGTTGCCTACCCTCTCCAGAAGGCGCGCGGGGACATAACCGACCCCGAACTCCTCGAGTTCTACGACGGCTATCTGCAGGCAATCGGCTTCGCGCCAGAGCCGTGAAGCCCGGTCAGCATCCTCGAGTCGTCGTGCAGCAAGACTAGTACGTGACCTTTCAGCACTCATCGTATGCTCCTCCTGTTACTGTATCGTTCAGCGCTGCTTCCGCCTCTATCGTGGCTCTCAGTTCAACGAAAAGCCTCGAGCGAACAAATCGGCAATAGAGGGCCAATGCGACTCCGATGACCACAAGTGTCGCCGAAAGGAGCAGGAGTCCTGCAACCACGTCGATTCCGCCGATTGTGCCTCCCAGGGGGCTGAAAGCAACTGCAGTCTCGGGGCCATACCGTGCCCTGCTCAGCATTGTGGCCATGGGAGACAGTAGCGAGAGTGTCAGCACCAACAGGGCTGATATGAGGACGGCGCCCCAGCCCAGCACCTCGTTGTGCCGTGTCTCTGCAAGTCTCTCACGGAGGTCCACTACCTCTGCCCTTCCTATCCCTATCTCCTGTCCTATGTGCATTGTCTATCCTCCCGGACTCCTCTCGACTGGTGCGCTGTGGAGGAGTCCTCTCTGTGATGCTTGTTCTTCGCTAGAACCCATCATCCATGCTGAATTCATCGTCCGGTACATCGTCCTCAATACTTCGATGACCGAACGCAGAGCGCAGGAACCACCCGCCGAGAAATAGTGCAAGCAGCACTCCTATACCGATGAGGCTGTACAGTGCCCACCTCGGCATTTCAAATACGAACCCGACCTGGAATGAGCGCGGGGTCGACCATGTGCTCTCGTTTCCCGCGAAATCCACTGCCTTGACACGCCAGAAGTACGCGGCATCCTTGCCGGTGCGCTCCAGAGGATGGTCCTCAGCCAGGAGGAACTCGGAAGACAGCAGAGCGTTTTCCGTCAGAATTGGTTCTGTGAAACCAGCGTCGGTGGCAATCTGGAACATGTACAAGAGGCCACTCTTGTCAGTCACGTCCTCCCAGTCAAAGTAGATTTGCTTGCCACTTGTGCTGCCATCCAGCGGGCCAAGCAGGAGTGGGCAGGCAGGGGCGCTACTTTCCATCGTGAACGGCATGGTCTTTGCATTGACTCCGTCCGAGACAATAACCTCGTGCTCTCCGTGCAGGCTTCTGGGTGCGGAGAACGTCACTGAAAAGCTGCCTGCTGAATCTGTCCTCGTCGAGGCAACCTGACTGGCGTCGTAGGTGACTACAGTTTCGCAGGTCGGCAGGAATCCGGTGCCGCTCACAGTAATGAGTGCGCCCACGGTGTCACTGCTCGCGGAGAGGCTGGCGGCGCTCACCAGTGTGAAGTGCGCGTAGTCTCTCGCTTCGCCGTCGTCGGCTTTGACCTCGTATTCACCTGAGGCGCCTCCTGGCACCAGCATGACGGCAATGAAGCTGCCGTCTCTCTCCGTGTGAACTACATCCACTTCCTCGTCGCCGAAAGAAATGGATACGTCCGTGTCTGAATTGAAACCGGAACCGATGAAGGTCACTTCAGTGGACGGAGTTCCTTCCTGTGGTTCGATGCTGACAGACTGCCGGGTAACGAAGTCAACGGTGTCGAACGCGTCTGCGTCGTCTTCCGCCTTGATGGTGTGCCTCCCATGGCTGCTTGGCGGAATGGTGCACGTCGCAGTGAAAGTGCCGCTGGCATTGGTTACGGAGGTTCCCATTTCAACATCGTCCAGATAGATCGTGACATCCTCATCATCGGTGAAACCATAGCCTGTCACTTCCACCTCGTCTCCAACGTAACCACTGGTTGCTCCGGCTTCAATCTGCGGTTCCAGATTGAAATAGACGAACATGTTGTTCGTACCGTCATTCACGAGGACTCTGAACCGTCCGGTGGGATACTCCGGTACTCTGAAGCCGGTGTGCAAGTAGCCATCTCCGTCGGTCGGCCATGTTTTCACAGGGTCGGTGATGTCTGAGAAGTAGACCTCAACCGTCTGGTCGGCCTCGAAGTTCTCAAGTGTCACGTAGACCTTGGTGCCGACGGGGCCGCTTTCGGGGGATATCTCCAGAGTCGCTGCGTCCGTGTCTTCTTCCTCGCCTTCATCTTCGGCAGCCTCGTCTGCTTCTGTAGTGTCTGCCGGGTCTTCGTCCGCGCGTAGAGCGCAGGGGACGGTCCCGAGCAGCAGAAGTACTATCATGCCGATGGCAAACAACCTACTTAGATTGCGCATCGTTGCCTCCCCGGGTCTTCATCGTTGTGGTCAGTTGAAGCGCGTCGCTGAGCAGGTCTGATAGAGCAAATTCTTCGACCTTGTTCGCGATGGCCCCGGATGTGTTTTCCTCTTCGTCGCCTCCCTGGAACATGGCCAGAAAGGCGTCATTTTCACTGTCATCATCATTCCGCTCATCGGGAGGAGCAAGCACCTCCTGAACAGTCCCTGGTGCTACAACATTGTCCTCATCCGTGGCCTTGGATTCAGTCTCCTGTTGTTCTGCCTCAGTTGATTCACTGTTGGAATCTGACTGCACCTCGACGTTTTCGGAGATTGAGTCCACTGATTCTGAATCGGTTGCCGCTGCCGTCGCTTTCGCTGCTGCAGAAGGAACAGCGGTAGCGGGCGAAGGCGGTGAGGCCGCGGGTGTCTCCTGCACGTCTGGAGCCTGCTGTTTCGAGGGCTTCACCCTTGGAGCGGCCACGGGAGGAGTGTCTTCGTCTTCAATCTCGTCGTCTTCGTCGTATCCAGCCGAGCGCCCTTGACTCTTGCCCTGCTTGTTCTTGGGCGCGCGTCTCGGTCCTTTGCCCGAAGTGAGTAGCCGGAAGACGACGAAGCCTGCACCCGCGGCGGCGAATACCACCATCAGGATGTACACTCCTACCTCAAGTAAGAAATTCATCATGTGCTCCTATGCCATCTCCGGGAGACTGCTGAATACCGAATCCGACAGCTGTGGCACCAACACCAGGCAAAGGCCCGCAAGTCCTAGCAGAACTGCCACGTAAAAGACAAGCTTGTATTCATGCCCGCCCTCTACCGTCTTGATTGCAAAAGCATTGCCGCCTACCTGCACGAGGATTATTGTGATAATCATCATTCGCAGCAGCTCTATCTGCGCGCCCGCATTGAAGATTCCGAACGAAGGCATGCGTCCCATGACTTCACTGCCTTCGACATTGATGCCTTCTATGGCAGTAGAGAAGGCCATCATGATTTCGTAAATCATGACGAGCAGTCCACATATGGCCGTGTGCATCGCAACACACAGCCATGTAAAACTGCCTGCCACGAGACTTCGCTTTCCCCTGAGGATCGACATCTTCGCAGCGAAATCGGAAGATGCTCTTCCGATATCGTTGGGACTACCACCAAACCGTACGCCGTCCCAGAACATGTGCGTGCTTCGCTTGACGAGTTCGCTGCCGTTTTCTGCGATGAATCGCCACCAGCACAGGTCCGGCTTGACGCCGGCTCCCAGGGCTCCCTGGAGGCGATTAACCGAAGCTTGCAGCGAGCCAACGAATCGCATGTCCAGTCGAGACATGCCCTCCGTCACATTGGTACCAATTGCCGAAGTGACGCTCCCCAGGGCACGAAGGAATGTGGGGATGTCAGTGTCGCGCTTGTCAATGTTCCTATCGTCCCGAAGGATCACGACACCGGGAGGGAGTAGTAGTGCTGACCCCGCAATCATTATCCATCCCAGGTCTATCTTGGCCGCTGCCATGATTACGCAGGCAGCAACCGCCGCGGGGACGCACAACCGGAACAAGGCTGCGGCGAATACTTGCTCTTTCGATTTCTCACTGAGATCGTGCGTCTTGACTTCGCGCGGAGCGGATGTGTACAGGAGCCAGGGGCCGGCTCCCGAGATGCATACGCAGAGGGCGCTCAAGGTCATGATGAAGCTCGGGCTGATGGGGTATATGAGCATCGACACGATTCCGACCGTGACGATTATCGCGCTGGAGAGAATGAGAGACGTGTAGGCTTCTGACCACTTTCTGAGAGAGTCGATCTTGCGCTCGTACTCATCGGAATAGTGCTCTCCCATCACTGCTGCTTCCCTCTGCAGGAAAGCGGACTCAGATTCACCCGATGTGAGGGAACCTGAAAGTCGAAGCAGCAATGCCTTGGGGTCTGGCTCTTTTGTACCGTCTCCCACAACCCTGCAGGCTTCTGCATAGTTGTAGTTCAACTTGCGTGCCATGAACTGTACACGGCGGAAATAGACCGATGTACAGTACGGCAAGCGCGCAGAATACTCGAATACCTTGTTGCGCGGCATTCCTGCCGTGGCGATGCCAGCCATATAGGCGACCTGGGAATACAGGTCCATGGCTACAAACTCGCTGCTGGGCTGTTTAGAAGAGCCCTTGCTTTTGGGCTTTCGCCAGAACGCCAAGAAGTTCATAGAAGCCTGTGACCCCCTGTTGCTTGTGTAGTGTTTCAAGTATCTTTGCGCGACGTTCGACCTCGCCGTAAATCTTCTTCCGTTGATGCGTGGGAATACCCCGCTTCGAGGCAATCTTGTCTTCGAGCAGATAACTGCTCAGGTTGCCGGTGAATTCGAATACATCCTTGCCCGGGTCCCAGCGAAACACTTCCACGAATGAGAACGACTGTGACTGGGCGTCATAGCCAACAATCTCATCGATGCTGATAGCCCTCCTTCCCATCTTCCCGTTGGGCAAGCGCACCGCGCTCTGGATGACAACCAGGTTGAGATTATCGACGTAGTTCTTCGGTACGCTGATTGGACTGCCCGTGAGTCTTTGAATCAGCTTCTCCACCGAGGCGGCGTGGAACGTGGCCATGACTGAGTGGCCCGTCTGCATCGCCTGGAACGCGATGGCGCCCTCTGCACCTCGAATCTCGCCGACCATTATCATATTGGGTCGTTGACGAAGGGCGGCTTTGAGTAGGTCGAACATCGTCACGCCGGCCTCGTCCGTTTCCTTGCCCGTCGAAATGACCTCACGTATCCAGTTCTTATGAGGCACCTGCAGTTCCGGTGTGTCCTCAATGGTCACGATTTTCGCGTTGGGATGAATGAAGGTGGTGATTGCGTTCAACAGTGTCGTCTTCCCCGACGCTGTCTCCCCGCTCACAAAGCAATTCATGCCCTCGCCGATGGTGAGCGACAGATACGCCGCCATCCGGTAGTCCAGGCTCCCGAATTCGATGAGCTCCATTATCGACAGTGGAGTCTCGTTGAACTTACGAATTGTGAAGTTTGAGCCTCTCTTCGATACGGCCGTCCCGAATACGATATTGATACGAGAGCCGTCCGGCAGCGTCGCATCAGCAACGGGAGTGTGAAAACTCACCGGCTTCTTGACGCGCTCGGACAGCCGCAGGACGAAGTCATCCAGTTCTTCATGGTCCTCAAACGCCACGCCTGTTCTGAGACTCTTGAAAATCTTGTGTTCGATGAACATCTGGCCCAGTCCGCTGCAACTGATGTCCTCAATATAGGAGTCGCTGATCATCGGCTGAAGCACTCCGAGTCCAATCTTGTCCCGTACCATCATGTAGCGGATGCCGGCGAATTCGGCCGGACTTATCTGCAATGTGCCGTTTCCGTTCCCGTTTCCCTTGCCCCCTTTTCCATTGCGACCGTTCGTTCCCGCTGAGGCGCCATCACTGCCACATATCTTTCCTACACACTCGAGCAGTAGCCTCTGCTTCTCTTCGTCCTCCTCAATGTCCTGGAACAGCTCCGAGTAGTTCAGCAGTCTCTTCTCTATGTCCAGCATCAGGGCATCGAGGTTCCGCCCGAAGGTTGGCTCGATTGCGATGTAGCAGTTGCGGTCTCCCTCAAATGGGTAGATGTGCACGAAGACTCTTTTGCCTGCGGGGTAGATGATGTTGATGTTGTCCCTGTCGCCGAGTTTCTTGTTTGGTTTCGGGTGATACTCGGGCATGCCAATTTCATCTGTTGGCAGCAGGGATATGTAGTCCAGCAGATACAGGTTCTTCTTCACCGTTTCCCGCAGGTTTTCGGGAAGCTTTGCCATGCAACGCTTCCTCAGGATTTCCTTCTTCTGCGGTGTCAGTTTTGCTGGCACATTGAAGGGTAGTAGCAGTCTTGGCATATATGTTCCTTTCTAGGCCTTTGCCTTGCCCAGCGGCATAATTCTCATTCCTATTCCTGGAACGACGTCGAAACTGATCGATGTTCCCGTTTGCTGGTCGGCCCCACGGACTTTGGCGACATCGAGGACTTTGACCAACTTGTCGCCTATCTCCTCAATATGCAGCTTGAAGTGCGCATCGCAGACCGACCTCAGTCGAATCAGAAGGTCCTCGGCGAACGCGTAGCTGTGTGCGATATTCAGTATCGTCTTGCCCTTGTCGCAGCGCTTCTTGCACTGGTCGAAGTAGCGCAAGACGGATTCGAGGTCGTTGTGGACGATGACAGGGGTGAGTGAATCGATGACGATTACGTCATAGTCAGGATAGGCGTCAATAACGCGGAGGACTGTCTCAAACGTGCTCCGCTTCTCGGCGCGAGCTGACTCGACGGAGAAGACCTTTATCCATCCAAGGATCAGTTGGTCCAGGATGCCGAGTCCGAGGCTCTGCATCTGGTTGTTGAAGCTTCGTACTGTGTTCTCGGTGCTCACAAGTACGACGCGGTGTCCTGCAATCAGTGAACCCCACATCAACTGTTGGGCAAGGACGGATTTCCCGGCGTCGGACTGACCCTCGATGAGCGTGAGTGAGCCGCTGGGTATGCCCCCGCCAAGTTTGCGGTCAATCTCGGGATGCCCCGAGGAGATGACCTCTGATACGACTGTCTCTGCCCCCGGCTGTATCTTCACTAGTCATTTCCCCCAAACACGAGTTGTGCCGAGACACCGGTGTTGGTGGCCACGGTTGCCAGGTTGGTGGTATCCGACCCTATCGCCGGTGAAAGCGTGATATCAATCACTGCGGTTTCGCCGGGATTGAGTATCCCAGGCTCAATGGACTCGCTCTGAAGACCGAAGTAGATTCCCTCAATGGTCCACTGGTTCACTTCTCCGGCGGATTCGCTGTAGGGAAGCCATACAACCCTGTCTTCTTCATTGACGTCGTGATACTGGATGATGACGTCCCAGTCCTCGAATCGATACAGGGGAATGCCTCCATTGTTCGTAATCCGAACCGAGACTTCAGCACCGTCTACATGGGCCTCGTCACAGTGGATGGATGTTCGTCCCCTGTCACAGGCCTGGTCCTGCACCTCTTTGGAAGAGTCGGCAAGCATGTCGAAGGCAGATACCGAACTCGACACGAGGCCGAGAGCAGAGACCATTACGACGGTCACCAGAATCAAAGTCACAAGTGCATTACCCATTTCTACACACCAAATACATGTTCGTCAGATATGCCATTCGGCAATACCAACTTCATTACATAGTTGCCAGACGGAGCTGCTGCCAGGTGGATTGTCAGCTTCAGAGTTGCCATCGGCATCCACTCCGTGTTGTTTTCTATCTGATATTCCCAGTAGGGAGAGCCGGAGCCATAGCTGATGCGGGTCTGCGCACCAGGTGCTCCGAAGAACAGGTCGCTCTGTTCAATGGCCTGAACCTGAGTGGTTCCGATGTTCTTGATCCATACGTGCACATCGTTTCCCACGGGTGCAGTCTGAATAATCTCAATCTGCGTCTGCAGCCGTTCATCTGCCTTGCCCGCAATTGATACCATCGCCGCCGTGCTTCTATTCACGGCGGGATACACCGTGTTGATAACCATCACGGTGCATACGATTCCTGCGATTAGCAGGAGTATTGTCGTTATTGCTTTGTCCATCCGGATGCCTCGTCACTGTTCAGTATGGAGAGAAGGGACATCTCGGCTCTGCCGCTCTTGCCAAGCAGGCCTTCCAGTTGGCTCAGCACGGTCAGATAGTCCTTTGCCTTGAGTTGGCGCTCCGGCTCACTGTCAGGAGACAACTCTACAAATCGGACCAGGAAGTCCTTCATTCCTCCGGGTAGACGCCCGATGGAATGCAGTCCCTCGACTATTGCCTCGGCCCGGTGTTTTCCGATTCTCTGGATGGTCTTGTCCACCCACTCTGTAAGGCCTGCGATGACGGCAAGGTCAAGGCCGTCTCCGCTGTATTCTCCTTCGTAGAGGGAGGAGCCTTTGCCCCTGGCAGGTGAGGCGGTAAGCGCTGGAATGGTCTCAGTCATTACTGCAGACTTCTTGCCATTACCATTGCCATTTGATGGCGGTTCGTCTGCTTGAACTGATTCCTCGACCGGTCTTCTGGGAGTGGTGTCGCGCTCGATAACTGATTCGCGGACAACCACGGTGGGGGTGACTGGCTCATCGCCGTTGTTGCCGCCCCCGCCGTGCCCGGAATCTCGGCCCGGGCTAGAGAACGGGTTCTGATTGTTAAGGTACTGTTCCCTGATATCCATGAGGACGGACTTCAGTTCCGCCTTGAGAACTTTTACCTCGTCTTCGAGAACCTTTACTCTTTGATTTACGTCCATCGAATGCTCCCGCCGGTCTGGCACAGCGCCCTGCTCGTATCTTCCACAGAGCGCTGTGCCTTCTTAATTGCATCACAAACTCAGTTTTCTACCTCATCTCTGTTACTTGAGATCCATGACTGTGTCGATCTCAGCAGGGGTTCTGCGGTTCACGACAATGGTCGCACCATGTGGCGGCTTGATCTCGAGCGTGAATACGGTGTTGACAGTGAGATCGGTGGTCAGGCCAGTCAGGTCAACTGTAACCAGGAACTGTTCGCCAATCTCCAGCAGGTTGTCTGTGTCGGCTTCAGCGAGCTGGGTAATGGACCAGCCTGTCAACTCACTGACGTACTGGTTCTCGTCAGAGTAGGAGATGACCGTTACGTTGTTGGCGTCACCCTCCGGGCTCAGGTCGATTGGATACTCACCGATGGCATTGGCCACGACGAACTCAACGCTCGTCACTACGTCTGTGGCGGGATCGCCGTTGGCAATCAGATTGCCCTTGAGTTCCATGGAACTCTTGGCCTCTTCCATGCCCTGGTAGACAGTGCCCTTTGCCTTGTCAGCTGAGAAGATGCCGGCAGAAAGAACGGCGTAACCGAACACTGCCGCAACCGTCACGAAGGCGATGAGGATGATGGCGGTTTCAAGGCCGGTCATGCCCTCCTCTCGACGGTATGCTTTCCCGAGTAGCTTCTTGATCATTCTTGCATTCCTCCTTCTGTCAGTATTTCTTGGTTTCTATTTCAGGTCCATTACGGAATCGAGCTCGGCCGGGGTTCTGCGAGAAACGACGATGGTTGCGCCATGAGGCGGCTTCAACTCGAGCGTGAAATTGGTGTTGACATCCAGTGCGGTGGCCAGGTGAGAGGCGACAATCGGGGGGCCCACCTCTGCAGTCTTGTTCACGTAGACGGTCACCAGGAACTGCTCACCAATCTCCAACAGGTTGTCGGCATCGGCTCCTGCAAGCGGTGTGATGCTCCAGCCCTCCAGTTCTTCTTCGTACTGGTTCTCATCGGTGTAGGAGATGATTGTGCAGTTGTTGCCGCTGACGTCTCCCTGCGGCGTAAGGTCAATGGGATACTCGCCGATAGCGTTGGCGACGACGAACTCAATGGTTCGGACTTCGACGCCGGCTGCGCTGGTCGCTATGACGCCTCCCTTTACTTCCATCGAACTCTTGGCTTCTTCCATGCCCTGGTAGATAGTCCCCTTGGCCTTGTCAGCCGAGAAGATGCCTGCTGAGAGGACTGCATAGCCGAACACTGCCGCCACGGTCACGAATGCAATCAGGATGATGGCGGTTTCGAGACCGGTCATGCCGTCTTCTCGGCGGTACGCTTTTCCGAGTAGCTTTCTAATCATTTGTCCGTACTCCTTTTAATACTGTGTTCTGGCAGTCCTATTTCAGGTCCATCACGGAATCTAGTTCGGCCGGGGTCCTGCGTGACACAACGATGGTTGCGCCATGAGGCGGCTTGATTTCGAGCGTGAAAACGGTGTTGACGTCGAGCGCGGTCGTCAGAACATCGGTTGAGTCGACGGGTACCGTCACCAGGAACTGCTCGCCGATCTCCAGAAGGTTGTCTGTGTCAGCCCCCGCCAGTTGGGTGATGGTCCATCCTTCGACCTCTTCGACGTACTGATTCTCATCGGTGTAGGAGATGACCGTGCAGTTGTTGCCGCTGACGTCTCCCTGGGGAGTGAGGTCTATCGGGTATTCGCCGATAGCATTGGAAACCACGAACTGAACGTTGGTAACTTCGGTGCCGGCAGCGCTGGTGGCTATAACGCCGCCCTTTACCTCCATCGAGCTCTTGGCCTCCTCCATACCCTGGTAGATGGTTCCCTTGGCCTTGTCAGCCGAGAAGATGCCTGCGGAGAGGACGGCATAGCCGAACACAGCCGCCACTGTCACAAATGCGATCAGAATTATGGCGGTCTCAAGGCCGGTCATGCCCTCTTCCCTGTGGTGCAGGCGGGCAAGTGCTTTATTCAGTGCTTTCATTGTCCTGTACCCTCCTTTTCTTGTTCCTGGTATTGCGTTGTCATGCGCTTTTCGCTGGGTATCCAAGCCACCTTTTCTTTTTCTGGGTCACATCTCAGTCACCCCCTTCGAACACTCTGATACGGGTTGGTATGTCCTGATACGGAATGGAACTATTTGCTGGGTGTCAGAATACGGCGGGCCGTTCAGGGTGGTAAATCACCAGTAGGTACGGGGCAATTCCTGCCATTTGAGCGACATTGGGCAGAATTGAATGGTAGTAGGTGACCTATGTCACATATGTGCACATATTGATGGATAGTGCTGACTCGTAATGCATGACCAATGTCACGGGCAGGAAGTGTGATGTACCTGTTACGACCCGGTCCTGCGTGGTATGAGCCCTATGCCACGAGTGGCCAGATACGGGTACAGTCAATGTGGGAAACTCGGGATTCTCACCGTACAGGGTCTCAGACACATGGAAGGCGACCTCAACAGGCACACAACGTACTGGTACTTTGGTCACGAAGTGCCTTGAAAATGGTGTCAGGGGAGCTTCTGACAGGGTCGGGATGGGGAATTTTGAGGTGCTGCTGAGGGGTTACAGAGGGTATTTCGAGTCTCTGTCAAGAGGCAGTGGCGGCGCAGGTGAGAGATGTGTGCAGGTTCTTCTGCGGCGATTGGTCTGCTTGACGAGTCCCAGTGGTGCAGAGACAATACGTTCACTATGGAGAACAAGCCGTGTGAACTGTGCCCGCTGGTGGATGCCCATGTCCACCTCGATGAGTATCCCGATACGTGGCTGGGTCCCGTGTTGAGGCAACTGGAGGAAGACAGGATTGTCAGCATCAGTACCGCCATGGCACCTCAAGCCTATGAGCGCTCACTGCTGATTCAGGAGCGGTCCGAATTCGTTCTCGCCACACTTGGCGTGCATCCCTGGAATGCCCCCTATTTCGTGACGCGGCTGGATGAGATGAAAGAGCAGATGGGGAGCAGCCCGATGTTTGGAGAGATTGGCCTGGACTTCCGCAAGGTGCAGGACGGCATGCAACATGAGGCACAACGGAGAGTCTTTGAGTTCTTCCTGTCCGCCGCGAAAGAACAGGGCAAGATAGTCAACGTGCATACGTGGGGAGCGGAGGCTGAGGCTCTTGAACTGCTCGAAAGGCATGGCATTGAGCGGGGCATCATGCACTGGTACGCGGGTCCATCTGAGCCGCTACAGCGCATGGTGGCGAGGGGTTACTACTTCACCTTTGGAAGTGAACTCCTGGTCTCCGAGCAGATACAGTCGCTCGCCCGTGAAGTGCCGATAGGGCAACTCCTGACCGAGACGGACAATCCCGGGGGACCACAACTGGTTTTCGGCGATGCAGCCATGCCTGATATTGTGAAGACAGTGCTCGAGGCGCTTGCCATCGTTCATGGTATGGATATTGCGGAGATGGCTGAGCACATCAGGGCTAACATGCTGCGGTTGATTGGCGATGACAATCGACTTGAGCGATTGTCGACAGCTCTGCGCTGAGTGGCATCGGCTGCCCCCTGCAATTGAAGGATTGCCCGCCTCGTGAGGGGGCAGGGCCTACACCATGTGGGACGCGCTCGTGTCCTCTTCCATGATGGACTGGAAGCCGATGCTGATATCAAGCAGTTCTGAGGTGACTGAGGACTGTCGCATCCTGTTGTATCCCGCGCGACAATGACACTGCCCCTGATCGAGACAATGGTCCCCTGATTCTCCCTGTCTGCCTGACGGGCCACACTCATCTCACCCCATCTCAGTCATATGCGCTCATGTATGGCTTGAAAAGCGGGAGATGCGTGGAGGATCTACTCCGATGAAAGACTTCCCTGCCGAGCCATCAACTTGAAGAGTCTCGGGAGAGAGCACGTGCATGATGATGCAGGCGGAATGGGGAGGCGCTTCGTTGTCGTGCCACTATCCTGTCAATTTGTTGTACAGCACGCCTGTGAACCCCAGCAGGGCTATTCCAGAAACGCAGGCAACTGCAGGGTTCTTCAGTAAGGGGATGTCGGCGAAAGCGGTCCACGTGCCATACCACAACAGCATGCCGCCCAGAAAGACCATTGTGCCGTATGCAATCTTGTGGTGCAGCTTGAGTCCCTGCTGCAATTCGCGCACCTCTCTCCAGGCTTTCTTCGTGAGGTTGAGTGACTCAAGTTGGCGGGTCACCTCTCTCTCGATGTGAAGGGCAAGATGACGGTCGATGTGTTCATCGGTTATGGCTGCCCTGCGGCCAGGCGCCTGAGTCTGTGAATACGTTTTATTATCCTTGTCCGGCATAATGCCTCCTCCACTCTGGATAGGGCACTCCAAACTGTCTGCTGTGTCAATTGTCTCACAGCGCGAATTCAAGTGACAGGCACAGTGCGTGCGCTCATGGGGCTCATGTTGCAGGACTGAGTGAGACTCTGGAGCAGCGCCACATGGTAGACGCGTCCGGACTATGACCGTTTGGTAATGAAACCTGAGTGCGTGCGCCCGATGATTCGATAGGCTCCCAGCTTCACAAAATCCTGGATGAAGAACTGGCCCAGTGAGAAGGCCCACACGAAACCTGCAAGCTTCCACGAGAGAGGGTCCATGAGGATGCCGTTCACGGCGATGAGCGTAGCGATGACTTGTGTTCCGAGTACGGCTGCTACGAGGATTCTTGACGGCTTCACGGTCCAGAAATGTCCCTTCGTCCGCGCAGCGAACAGAGTAAGGTGTCCTCCGATGGACAGGTTGAGGTATATGAGGGTCTGGAGCGTAGCAGTGTCGAGATTGAACACGGTCTGTCCGAGGTGCATGATGGTGAACGAACGCGCGGTTGCCCAGACACCAAGGGCGGTTGCCACACCCAGGATCTCCCTCATGTTCCATTTCTGCGGGAGTGTGCCTCTCTTCACGTTGTCGTAGGCAATGGAGAGAATGGCGCCATCGTTGAGTATGGCCAGGAGGACAACCATGGCTGCAGTGACGGGATGGAGGTTGTAGAAGAAGACTGCGAGGGAGATGAAGCCCAGGAGCGCCACTGTTTCTGCCACGCGGTAGGTCGCGTAGTTCGTCATGCGGCGGAATATCTTCCGGCTTTCGCGGATAGCATCTACGATGGTGGAGAGGCCGGGGGCAAGTAGCACGATACTTGCAGCAGCGCGGGCTGCATCTGTCGCCCCGGAAACGGCGATACCTGCGTCGGCCTTCTTCAGCGCGGGCGCATCGTTGACTCCATCGCCGGTCATGCCAACGATATGCCCTCTCTGTTGCAGTACGTCGACGATGTGGTACTTATGCTCAGGAAACACCTGGGCGAAGCCAGGGGCGTTCTCGATGGATTGACTGAGTTGTTCCGCCTGATGCACCTTCGTTTCTGAAAACACGGAAGCGTCGAGGATGTCCTGGCCGAGTCCGAGTTGTCCCGCAATCTCCCTGGCGATGGCCAATTGGTCTCCGGTAACCATCTTCACCTTGACGCCCATTGATTGCGCTGCATCAATGGTGGCCTTCGTATCTTCACGCAGTGGGTCAAAGAGGGGAATCACGCCAATCATTCGCCACTTGTCCTGCTCGGTTCGCGCAACGCCAAGAGACCGGTACCCCTTGCGGGCGAAGCCTTCCACTGCCTCTGCCACGGCCTTCCGGGTCGAGTCGTCGGTCGATGCGAGCGCCTGAAGAGCCTGTACGGCTCCCTTGCTCACGCTGAAAGAGCTGCCATCAGATGCACTGACCTGTGCCTCAGTGCGTTTGCGTACCGGGTCGAAAGGAATGAAGTGAGCAATCTTGTAGTCAGCCAGGTTCGCCTGCTCCCCTGCTCTTGCGAGCACAGCGGTGTCGATGGGGTCATTGTCCTCAGCCCTGGAAGAAAGAGCGGCACAGAGGAGTACATCGGCTGCGCTCACTCCGGCTATCGTGAAGGGGTCTCCCGGTGTCAGCGTGCCTTGTGTGAGCGTCCCTGTCTTATCGCTGCACAAGATGTCGATTCCTGCGATCTCCTCGATGGCGGGCAACCGCGTGACGATTGCCTGCTTAGCTGCCATCACACGCGCTCCCAGCGCCATTGTCACTGACATGACAGCTGGCATTGCGACGGGCACTGATGCAACTGCCAGGACCAGGACGAACTCAACCACTGAAAGCACAGAGTCGCCTCGTCGCAATCCTGCTCCGATGATGAGCAAACCGAGGGGCACCGCTATGGCAAGGAGATAGTCCTCAATTTTGAGAACGGCCAGTTCGAGGTGGCTGCGTGTCTTGGTTTTCTCGACGAGCTGCGCGGTCTTGCCATAGAAGCTGCGTTGACCCGTCGAGTAGACGAGCGCCTCCGTCTCCCCCTGTCTCATGATGGAGCTTGAGAACGCGGCGTCTCCCTGGCCTTTCTCTACAGGGAGAGACTCTCCGGTCAGCGTTGACTGGTCGATTTCAACGGTGTCTGAGCCCAATATTCTGGAGTCAGCCGGCACTATTTCACCTATCCGCAGCCGCAGTAGGTCGCCTGGCACGAGGTCTCTGGACGGGATGGTCTTCCACCGGGCATCCCGCTTGACGTGAGCCTTGAGTGCAAGCTGTTTCTGAAGTGCCTGTATCGCAGAGTCGGCATTACGCTGTTCGTGAGAGCCGATCACGGCATTCATGAACAGGAGTGTGAGTATGACTCCCAGGTCCGCCCAGTGGCGAAGGAAGGCGGACAGGATAGCCGCGACGATGATTGTGCCCGGTATCGGACCCCAAAAAAAGGACAGGAACTGCAGCAGAGGATTGTGTTTTTCTTCTTTCAGTTCGTTGTTGCCGTACTTCTGCAGTCTCTCTGATGCTTCCGCTGTGGTGAGACCGTCGGGGGAGAAGCCAAGCTTCGCCTTGAACTCGTGAAGCGGCATGGTTCGGAGCGCGGACTCGTCTGAGCTGGAGTGTTCCGCGTCGGCCTGCCTCGAATTTCGCGTTCGTGGTGCCATTGTGTCTCTGCTGCCCCATCGACAGACAATTGACTTGCAGAACCGTAGTATCTCATTGCATGGATGTCAACCGATGGGGGAGATTGGTGGGCGATGCGGTTCAAGAATCTTCCTTCAACAGATAGCGGACAAAGAAATGGGGCGGCGCATGGTGGCCGCCCCACGAATAATCCAGTTGCCTTGCGTATCTAGTCGAGGGCACCCACCAGCATGCGTGCCCTGCTGGGCTTGCGAAGCTTGCGGAGTGCGGCCTTCTCCAGCTGCCTGATGCGCTCACGCGTAAGGTTCATGGTCTTGCCGACCTCTTCCAGCGTCCATTCCCGGCCATCGGTCAGGCCGAAGCGCAACTCGATTATCGTCTGCTCTCTGGGTGGCAGTTCTGCCAGCATCTCCCGTATCTGGTCGCGGAGGACGCTGTTCACTGCCAGTTCCTCCGGTGCAGGCGAAGACTCATCCTCGACGAGGTCTCCAAGAGAGGTGTCGCCTTCTTCTCCTACGGGGAGGTCGAGAGATATCGGCTGCAGATGCTGCAGTCCGTCAAGCATCTCAACAAGGTCAGGGGAAGCCTCCATGGCCTCGCCAAGTTCCTCTGCAGTGGCCTCGCGTCCGGACTCCATGGTTAGATTCCGGCGAGTCCTGTTGAGCTTGTGCATCTTCTCTGCCATATGCACAGGGATACGAATCATTCGGCCCTGCTCGTCAACAGCCCTTCGTACCGCCTGCATAATCCACCATGTGGCGTATGTGCTGAACCTGTAGCCTTTGCGGTACTCGAACTTTTCCACTGCGCGCATCAATCCAACCGCGCCCTCTTGCACGAGGTCGAGCAACGGCAAGCCCCAGTTCAGATGCCTCTTCGCCACGCTCACAACGAGCCGCATGTTTGCCTGCACCAACTGGTCGCGAGCCTGCTTGGCGTTCTTCTTAATGCCCAGATAGTGGCGTTCCAGTGCGGGCTCCAGTTCATAGAGTCTTGTCTGAAACGCTTCGTCAGTCAGCATACTCTGGAGGTCTACCGCCGTTCTGTGTGCGCCGGCAACCTCTATGACCTCGTGAGGCAGAAGCCGGGGTGCCACAGACAGTTCACGGATGGCGTGCTCGGCCTTGCTTTTGTTGCCCAGGCTGGCAGTCAGTTCCTCCATGAGTTCTGCCCCGTACACCTCATCGCTGGTAGCCTGAAAGACGGGGTCAGTGATGATGGCAAGAATCCCGGACTTGTCTGTCACTCCCGCATAGCGTGACATGACAGTCACCACAGGTTCGAGGTTGACTAGCCTTTCCAGCAGGCCCATGGCCATGTGCGGGCCATCAGGCAGCACGTTCTTCTCTTTGAAGAACGCATATTCAACCTCGTTCAGAACCTCTCCGCTCTCAACCTCACGGGCGATGTCAATGACTTCCTTGTTGCTGAGCAACGGTACGCTGCCAATCTCCCGCATCCATATCTGCTCGATATCTGCAGAAGACTCGTACTCTCGAGCCCCGAGCAGTGTGGCAAACTCCTGCTCGTCCATCTCATCAGTGGAATCCTGTTCAGTAGTCACAGGCTCGCTGGTCGTGGAAGTCTCCTCGTCCGGTTCGAGCTCGTCGGTTGTTTCTATTGTGGTTTCATCATTCATCTACTGTCACCTCCCTAACGCTATAACGGTGCAGACTGTCCATAGGTTTCTGCCAAATCGCCTCTTCTTCATTTCCGAAAAGAAAGCGGCCCCTCCAAGAACCGTCTCGGGGAGTCCGCTCCACAGTCCGGCATCGAAGCTCAGCATTTCGGCGTCGCACTACGACCTCACAGATACTGTGCGAGCTGCTGAGAAAAGCACTTAGCTACAGTTCGTCTCGTTTCACCTCTGGATCGCTTCTGCAACTTCTCGTCTTCTACCTTGAGTTTCGTCATGTTAGACTTTCTAACATGACATGTCAAATCGCTGTACGTGTGATTGCAGAAGACTTCGTCACTTGCAGGGTATTTTGGTCCTGTGTCTTTGGACGTGGATTGCGTCCGATGGTGCCCTTTTGGCTATTGGCTGCAGTAGAGGACTGTGACACCCATTGGGATTGTGGCATGTGAGAGCCTTCTTGCAGGATTCACGCTCAAGTTCATTTATGCCGGTTGTGACGCTGGCTTGCAGAGTGATGGGGCAGGCGGCATCGCTCATTGCCCATGTGTCCTTTGCGAAACGCTGGGGCAACCGCTATTGCGGACACGTGACCATGATTGCGTGGCTGATGCTATGCTAATAGTGGTGATAGTGACTTTTGCTCCTGGCTCGCTTTCGGAATTGCAGAAGAAGAGCGTGTGGAAGTGAGTTCAGAGTGAGGAGGGACAATGAAACACGGTAGAGTCGCCCCACTGGCAAGCATTGTGATGGTCTTTCTGGCCGCATCCCTCGTGGGTTGTGGGGCTGCGCCCGGGTTTTCCGCGTCCGACTCTGGGATGCCCGCGGCGCCAAGCGAGGAATACTGGGAGGGTGGAGATGAAGAGTCTGGTTTTGCGCCCTCCGCACCAAGACCCGCTGGAATCTCTGAAGACAGCGACATGGAGATGGAAGAGAGCGCAGGGAATGGGGGTTCCAGTCAACTGGACACGATTGACCGCATGCTGGTGCGTAACGGTTCCATGGAACTTGTTGTTGACAACGTGAGTGAAACCTCCCGGGTGATAGGAGATGTGGCGGATAGTTTCGGAGGGCATGTTGTCTCATCTTCTATCTTCGAGAGTGATGGCAGGACTTTCGGAAGCGTGGCTATCAGGGTTGATGCGAACAGATTTGACGCTGCCTTGAGCGCGATACGGGTCCTTGCGGTTGAGGTGTTGCGGGAGACGACATCCAGTGTGGACGTTACGGAAGAGTATGTTGACCTTTCGGCACGCAAGAGCAACCTGGTCAGTACTGAGCAGCAGCTTCTTGCCTTGATGGAGCAGGCTGGCACAGTCGAGGATTTACTCTCCGTGCAGAAAGAGCTTTCACGGGTGAGGGGGGAAATCGAGCAACTGGAAGGCCGGATGCGCTACTTGGAAGAGAGCAGTGCGATGTCTCTCATCGAAGTGTACTTGAACGAGGCAGTGCTTTCAGTATCGTTGACGGCCGATAGCCGCATGGTTGATGAGGGAGAGACCGTGTCGTTCGACTCCGAGGTCTCGGGTGGTTTTGAACCCTACACCTATTTCTGGAAATTCGGCGACGGTGGCACCAGCAACGATGTTGCCCCATCCTATGTGTATGAGGATGAAGGAGTGTACAGCGTGCGGCTTACCGTAACAGATGACCACGGAGCGAGTGCAGATGCCGTTCGCGACTACTACATCGAAGTCCATGGCGTGTGGGCTCCCGGGGACGTGTTCCGTGATGCCGCCAGTGGCCTGGGTTCATTTGGCAGAGGGCTCGTTGGCTTGTTCATCTGGCTCCTGGTATTCACGCCGCTCTGGCTTGTGATTGCAGGCATTGTGTATCTCATACGCAGACGAGTGAGAAGAAGGCGTGCATAGCGCGTAGATGCGGCGGAGAGGTGAGTGACGGGCATCAGCCTGAAGTGAGTCAGGGGGGATGGGAATGCACGTCTGAAATCTGGCGTGGCATATACGTTGGGTGGATTGAGTTGCCCTTGTGGAGAACGCAGGTGTTTGACGAAAGCCTCCCGGTTCCTGCAGTGCGGAAGCTGTTTCCGGAGACATAAGCGGAACCTCGAGCGTGCGTGAATCACTGAGTGGTATGTTGTTCCAGGTGAGGGATGGGGGCGTGCTCCAATGTTGCGGAAGGTGACACCGCTTGACTGCGGTTGCGCCGTGTTCTGTATTGATGTACGCTTATGGGGCCGTTCGTACCTGAGACGAACGCAATAAGGAGGACGCAGGATACTGAGAGGTCGTTGCGCTGTTGGTGCGCTCAGTGTCCGAGGTCATCAAATAGTCACAGAAGCTGATGTTAGGGCAGTCCAAGCGATTCCACCCTCTTCAGCCCCGAACTTGACCAGCCCCTTTTTCCTCTTGCCATAGTGGTAACACCACGCGACTTCACGGACTAGTGTCGTTGCATCTGACAGCCCAAATGATAATCGAATTGACAGTGTCGTTTGTGCTGTTCCGTTTCAGTATTGGCAAGTCCCCAATGAAAGGAGGAATAGAACCTATGAGAAGACATACAGGTGTCATTGTGGCGATGCTACTTTCCGTGGCATTGCTGGCTACAACCTTCGCCGGCTGCACGCCGGCTGCCCCGGAGCCGGCGGCTCCGTCTGGAAGTGAAGAATCAGGAGCGACGCCCGCTCCTGACAACAAAGGCGAGACTATCGTCTTTGCCGACGTTTCGTGGGCTGCGAGCACGTTCATGTCCAACCTGGCTGCCTACATCACCGATGTCGGCTATGGCTACACCACTGAGGTCGTTACCGCCGCCAACGTTGTTGCTTTGAAGTCGATCGAAACAGGCGATGTCGATGTCCACATGGACGTTGAGATTCGCAGCATCGGTGAGGTCTACGATGAAGTCGTTGCCACCGGCAAGGCAGAAGCCCTTGGCGTGTCGTATACGCCGGTCTGGCAGGGTTGGCTTATCCCCCGTTACATGGTTGAAGGTGATGCGGAACGTGGCATTGAGGCTACGATGCCGGACTTCAAGGACGTGTTTGACATGGAGAAGTACTGGGAGTTGTTCAAGGACCCCGAGGATCCGTCCAAGGGTCGCTTCCTCAACTGCGTGCCGGGTTGGCAGTGCGAGACGACCAACACTCTGAAGATGGAGGCATATGGTCTCGACGAGTACTTCAACATTGTCAGTCCCGGTTCCGACACGGTGCTTTCGACATCCATGGTGTCTGCGTTCGAGAAGGGCGAGCCATGGTTCGGCTACTACTGGGCGCCCAGTTGGGTTCTCGGCATGACTGACATGATCAAGATTCCGGAGCCTGAGTTTGATGAGGCTCTCTGGAATGAAGAGTCCAAGTATGCCTGTGCCTACTCGGTTGATGATGGCAACATCGTCGGCGCAACGAGCTTGCAGCAACGTGCTCCCGAAGTAAGGGAGTTCCTTATCAAGTTCAACATTCCCTCCCAGAACATGGATGAGTTGTTGCTCTACCTGCACGAGAGTGGGAAGGACGCGAACGAGGTAGTCCCGTGGTTCTTGACCCGCTATGAAGATCTCTGGACCACCTGGGTCCCGGCTGATGTGGCAGAGCGCATCAAGGCCGCTTCCTAGCACGCATCCGGTGTTCTGAATACGTCATCAAACGGGGGTTTCCATCCGGAAGCCCCCGTTTCTATTGGAGACCGGCGAAGCTGGGTCTGCGTGCAGATACAGGACCTGTAGCAAGGTCGGGTGGTTGCTTTCTGCTGACCTGATGTGGCCGTTGTCGCATCCGAATTGGGGCGAAATCGCAGCACGGGCTGGTATCGGTGAGCCTTAGATGCAGGACCGGGAAACGGCCGTGGCGACGCTGGCGAGTGGCGGCCTTTGCGCATGTCGGCTAGCCGGCGGTGCCAGACTGCTTCAGTGCCTTGCGAACTCGGGGTAGTTCACGCTCAACGAAGCGCTGCATCTCGTCTGCAGTCATTCCTGCGGGCGTGCCCTGACTTTCGTCGGTAAGCGCGGTGAGGCGGTCCCAGGGAATCCCGGGGAAATCATCGCGGAGCGCAGGCGCGAGTCTGGCGGATTGTCGGCCGATTGTGCGGAGCTGGTTTCCGAGCCACGCCACTCGAACACGGTCGCACGTCGCGCCTGAACATCCACGTGACGTGTACCTGAGCACAGATTCGATGGCCTCACGCATCTCTTCAAGTGCGTGCTGCTGTTCACTCATCGGAAATCCTCACCGAATCGACGCCACCTACCTCTCCGAATCGTGCTTTCTGTCCTTGTCGTGCTTCTTCTCAACCTGTCTGCTCAACCGCATGTTGAGAGCGGCCTTGCTGCTGAGCCATACGAAGACTCCGAAGCAGACGAGGAATACTCCCAACTGTACCAATGTGTCAAGGTGCAGCATGTCTCTCCTTTGGCTCGCAGACACCTGTGAGATTTGCTGTCCGCATCAGCTTGTCTGCCGCCGTCGTACGACGTAGCCGGATATTACTCCTTCAGGAAGCCCACATGGCCCTTTGGTTCCTCAGCAGGGGTGAGGGAACCGTACTTCTGCTCGTACTTCCCCATGTTCTCCTGTAGAGCCGCAATCATCCGTTTCATGTGTCCCGGGCTCATGATGACACGTGCGGTCACCGCACCCGTGTTCGGGCCCACCATGAGGTAATCGAGGATGAATTCCTCCCTGGTGTGCATGACCATCATGTTGTTGGCATACACGCCACCCTTTAGTTGAGCCGGAAACTCAACGGGTATCTTCTTCTGACCCGCAGGTGGTTGCTGGGTTGGCTCGGCCATTGCTGTCCTCCTGTGGCTGATGTCTATCCACGTTTATGCTAGCACAACGTTGGTGCATCCGGTCCGCGTGCAAAAGGAATGGTTCTTCCTGTGATGAATAAGGTTCATCCTGTAGTATGATTCCGGAAAGGTGATGGGAGATTGCCAGTCTGATGTGGCGGTCTTGTACGCCAGAATTCTTCGCAGATACCAGGGTGCACTACCTATATGGCATCGTCGATTCTTGTAACAGAAGTTCAATCGAGAGGCGGTCTGACGGTTGTTCGTTCTCTGGGAGAGAAAGGCATCCGTGTTGTGGCCGCAGACAAGGACCACGTCGCGCTCGGTTTCTTCTCCCGGTACTGTGCTCATCGCCTTATCTATCCAGACCCCGCCCGCGTGCCTGATAAATACGCTTCCTTCATGCTGAATGAACTTGCACGCCGTGATTACGACGTGGTGCTGCCTCTTGCCCGACGCAAGACCGAAGTGGAGCAACTTACGCGGTTTCCGTTTCTTGGATATGATGCGCTGCGGCATGGCCGTGACAAAGCGCTCACAGTGGACGTGGCGAAACGCTGCGGCGTCAGGGTTCCGGCTACGTACAAAGTGCACGGACAGGCTGATGCCACAAGGGCGATGGGGGAGTGTCCTCTGCCTCTCATTGTCCGACCACGGGAGTCCTCGGGGAGTAATGGACTCCATCGAGTTTCGCGCGCGGAGGAACTGTGGCCTGTCTGTCAGCGAACCCAGAGAGAGTTTGGCCCGATCATTATTCAGGAATACGTCCCCTGGGGTGGGTTTACGTACGACGTGGATGTGTTGATGAACAGGAATTCTGAGGTGCGTGCATTGTTCGTGGCGAAACGCCTTCGGACGTATCCGCCGCTCGCGGGGCCTACCTCATGCGGTCAGGGAGTGCAGTATCCGGAACTGGCCGACATGGCGGTGACGCTCTTGAAGGAGATGCACTGGTATGGGCCGGCCGAGGTTGAGTTTCGCATCGACCCTCGAGACGGGAAGCCAACACTCATGGAGATAAACCCGCGTTTGTGGGGCTCGATGTTCACAGCCACCGTAGCCAGCATCGATTTTCCCTATCTTTTCTACAGGCTTGCGATGGAAGGAGACATCACTCCTGTCACGACGTATCGCACGGACATGAAGGCTCGATACTTCTTCACGACGGACATGCTCTGTATGGCCTTCCACCCGCGGAAACGCTCCATCGCACGTGCATGGTTTGGCGAGTTCTTCGACACGCGTACGAAGATGTGCCTGCCCTCATGGAAGGACCCTGTGCCGGTGCTTGGCGGACTCATGGCGAGCATTGTCTACGGCGTGCGGCCGGCGCGTTTAAGGCAGCGACTGGGTAGAGAAGGGCGCTAGCCATCCCGTGCCCATCCGGGCCATTGGCTGTCACCCGATTTGACGCATGAATCCGGCAGGTGCACCATCGCGAAAACACGCTGGTGTGGGAGGTGAGACGTGCAACGTGTGATGGTGGCGATGGCGGAAGATATTCCGCAGGACACAATGAAAGCAGTGGAGGTATTGGGGCGGAGATTAGTTCTCGTGAACGTGCGGGGTAGTCTCTATGCGCTGGCAGACCGCTGTACACATGCGGGAGCGGCTCTCTCAGGAGGCACGCTGGACGGGTATGTGCTGAAGTGTCCCGTGCACGGAGCCATGTTTGACGTGCGCACGGGCGAGGTCCATCATCCCAAGAAGAACACATACGGCCTGCCCGTCGGAGGACCTGCCTCCGGACCTGTAGGGACGTATGAAGTCCAGGTAGATGACGGCGAGGTCTTCATCGTTGTGTGAAGGCGGAGACTGTTTGAATGTGGCGCACATCGCACGATTGGCGGTTCGTGCGTATGGTTTCAAGAGGAGGTAGGACATGGCATTGGTAACAGTTGCGAAGAAGAAAGAGATTTCCGAGGGCACAATGCTTGGCGTGGAAGCAGCAGGAAAGAAGTTGCTGATAGCGCATGTCGGTGGAGAATTCCACGCTATCGATGCCGTCTGCTCGCATATGAAGGGCGACCTTGCGAAAGGGGAGCTCAAGAACGGTATCGTGAAGTGCCCGAGGCACGGTGCACAGTACGATGTGACAACCGGCAAGCTTGTCAAGGATGTCGGCTTCGCCGCGAAGGGCATCAACCTTGGCAGGGGAGCGACCGGCCAGTCACATTTCGACGTTGTCGTCGATGGCAACGACCTCAGAGTGGATATCTGAGCGCTGGTTCGTGCTGCGGTTCTCAAGCGTGTTGTGCCTGCTGCCATCCTGTGGTGGTGGCAGTGTCAGACTTCCATATTGAACCTCGATGACGACCTTATCGTCTCGTAGTCCATCTCAGTTGTGCATGTCCGATGAAGGTGATTGGAGTCCTGTTTCGTATTTTGTTGCAACTAGTTGCAATTGCCTGTAATGGCATGTAGAATCTGTGCGGTTGATTCCGGAGTGCCTGGTGTGGCCGATTGGTGTCGGCATAGTCACCCGGCGCGTGAGATGTCCGGATTCGCGACAACAGCCATGGATGCGCTGCTTCACGAGGACTTTCAACAGGATATCGACTGGCCGGAGGCATGGCGGCAGCACCTTCTGCGGAGTGGCCTTGAGGCGAGGCTTCATCGGGCCGGAATCACGCAGGAGGATTTCTGGAATCGCCTCGGTAAGTGGTCTCGAACGCTGACCAATAACGGCTACCCCGGTCCCCTGCTGGAGCGCGTTGAGAAGTGTCTTCGACCTGGCGACAGGGTGCTGGATATCGGTGCGGGGGGTGGGGCCTTCTCTGTTCCACTGGCGCACAGGGCCAGCCACGTGACGGCGATTGAGCCTTCGCCTGTGCAGGCATCCCGCCTGAGTTCGTGGGCACAGGATGCATCACTGCACAATCTCACCGTGATTGAGCAGCGCTGGGAAGACGTGGACATTGCTGCGATAGGAGTACACGAACTCGTCATCGCGGTGCACTGCTTCCAGATGGAAGACCTGAGGGGAGCACTCTCCCGCATGTGCGAGGCGACGCAACACTTGCTGCTGTTGATTCATACGGCGGGGCACGACCTCGGCGAGCCCATACGTACTCTCTTCGGTGTGGAGGCAAGCCCGGGCTATGCCTACCTGTACAACGTGCTGTGCCAGATGGGATATCGGCCTGATGTTGAGATAATCACCAGAACATATCTGGTTCCACTTGAGGACCAGTTGGACATGTTTCGGTACAACCCGGGACTGGACGAGGGCCAGTGTGTGACACTGCGCGACTATCTGCAGAAGCGGGGCCGCATCTCCCTCATTGATGGGGAGCCAATGATAGAGCGGTCTCACTACGACGCCGTTATACGTGTCACCAAGTAGCCCTGAAAGGAGAACTGATGAAGAAACCATCCTTGCTATCCATCCTGCTGACCATTCTTCTGCTCCTTCCCACAGTAGTGGGATGTACGCCGCAACAGGCTGCCACTCCGCCGGCAGCCGAAGAGGCAACGGAGATTTCTGCAGGGCCAACCGGAGAAGACGTTCCCATGGAGGATGTAGTCCTGCGTGTCGGCTCAACGAAGCCATTCAAGACGACCAACAGGTTCGCTGACTACTGGTACGGCGTGCTCACCAATCTGACCACGCATGACAGCCTCATCAAGCTGGGCCCGGACATGACGCCGGTTCCATGGCTCGCAGAAGACTGGACCATTTCTGATGACAGCACCGTGTTTACGTTCACCATCGTCGATGATGCCACGTGGCAGGATGGTACGCCGGTGACCCCAGATGACGTTGCGTTCTCTATAGAGTACTACCGTGACCGCGACCCGCAGGCTGGCTGGATGCAGGACCTGGTGGACACTGTCGCGGTTGATGGAAATGACGTCATACTGTCTCTTACGCGTCCGTATGGCAACCTCCTGACAGAATTCATGACGTATTCCATCGTGCCCGAGCATATCTGGGGCGATGTTGATGAACCCCTTACGTATGAAGGTGACGGTCGCACCATCGGCTCAGGGCCTTTCACGTTCGTGAGCTGGGATGAAGCTGCCGCGAAGTTCGTATTTGAGGCGAATGATGACTACTTCCAGGGAAAGCCTGTGGTGGACCATCTTGAGGTGAGCGTGTTCCGGAACATGGATGCGCTTGTTATGGCTTTGTCCCGTGGCGAGATTGATACCTGGTGGGACTACTCCGGAGAGTTTCCCTACACGCATGTACCCCCGTTGCTGAAATCCGGCGACATCAAGTTCGCCTCTGCGACATTCCTTGGCGTGCCGGCGGCGCTCGGCTTCAACCTTGAGCGTGAACCTGTGAGTGATATTGCTTTCCGCCAGGCCGTCTCGCTGGCTATCGACTATCAGCAGATTGCTGACCTCGTGTTCGCGGGCTACGGTACAGTGCCTACCTACGGGTTCATTCCGTCAACACATCCCAATTTCGATGATGCTATCGCGAAGATGGAGTTGAATCCCGAGCATGCCGGAGAGTTGCTCGATTCACTTGGCATCGTGGATGTCGATGGTGACGGCATCCGTGAGGATGCTGAGGGTGAGGAACTGATGCTCAACCTGCGGACGCGCGCCGACCAGACCAGCGTGGTACGAACGACCGAGATGGTTGCCGCCAACCTTCGCGCAGTCGGACTTGCCAGCACCGTAAAAGCGGTTGACACCTCTACCTGGATAGCCACGAAGGACCAGATGGATTACGACCTCGTGTTCTTCCGCGCTACTCCGTGGGGCACGCTGATGCATGCGGCCAACGGGACAGGGTACTTTGACTCGCGGCGCACCGGGGGAGGCGTACTGCACAATCTGGATGCTGAAGAGTACCTTGCAGCGTGCGATGCACGACTTGCCACCGCGATTCCGGATGAGCAGGAGACTCTGGACAGGACGCTGCAGGAGTTGCACCAGCAGTACCTGCCGGGCATTGCGCTTGTCTGGATAGACAGCGTGTACCCCTATCGAGAAGGCTGGGACAACTGGACTATCGACCACATCTACGGCGGCGTGGTCAACAGCTTCTCCTGGTTCACGGTGACGAAGGCTACAGAGTAGAATTGGCGGGGGCCGGACGGCCCCTCTTGAGGACACTTGGAAAGACACGAACATCCTTCCGCAACCAGGGTCAGCAGGGCGGTGAGGTATCTCATCGCCCTGTTCATTATCGTGTCATTGAACTTTCTTGTCCCCCGGCTCATGCCCGGTGACCCGCTGATGAACCTTGTGGGTGAAGAGGCCTTCTACGGGTCTGGCGGAGCGCTGGAGGAACTGAGAACTGAACTCGGTCTTGACCAGCCGATGGTAGTTCAGTATGGCCGCTACATGGTGGATGTTGTCACAGGAGACTGGGGCTACTCCTACCTGTATCTGCGTCCCGTCGCGAATGCCATTGCTTCGCATCTCGGCTGGACGTTGCTGTTGATACTCCCCGCCGTGGTGCTGGCGGCTGCGATTGCCGCCATCCTGGGAGGCATCGCGGCGTGGTACCGTGGCTCTCGCATAGACGCAGGCCTTACCGGTGTCTTCCTTATGGCATACTCAATGCCGCACTACTGGCTGGCGATGCTCGCACTGTTCGTTTTCAGCTTCCACCTTGGATGGTTTCCGCTGGGGAAGGTGACGTCCGGCGGCCTGTCCGGCCTGCCGTATGTGCTCGATGTGGGCTGGCATATGCTGTTGCCGTTGTCCGTGGTGACCGTGTTCAAGGCAGCATATGACTTCCTCATCGTGCGCAGTTCCGTGGTGTCCATTCTTGGTGAAGACTACATTCTGATGGCCCAGGCGAAGGGGCTCTCCCGAATGGCCGTGCTGTTCAAACATGCGCTACGCAACGCAATGGCGCCGCTGCTGACGGTCACGGCGGTGCAGTTCGGCATGGTGTTCTCCGGAACCCTGCTCATCGAGGTTGTGTTCTCATGGCCCGGTATGGGCACGCTTGTCTACGACGCCATCGGCGCCCGCGACTATCCGCTGCTCCAGGCGGCGTTTCTCATCGTTGCGGTCTGTGTGCTTGCTGCGAATTTCGCGGCCGATATGCTGTACCCGAAGCTGGACCCGAGGACGAGGTAGAGGATGAGACTGAAGGAGCTTGTTGCACGGCACAGGGCCGCTACGGTTGGAGCGGGCGTGCTCGGCGCGTTCGTCATCGTTGCGTTGACGGGGACGTCCCTTGTGCCCCATGACCCGTGGCAGCATTTCGCACCGTTTCTGTCTCCATCATCGACCCATCTGCTGGGCACGAACGACGTGGGGCAGGATGTCTTCTCAGAACTCCTTGTCGGCACCCGCGTATCTCTTACGGTGGGGGCGTTTGCCGCGTTGCTGGCAGTGACGTTCGGGGTGTTCATCGGCCTGATAGCAGGGTTCCGCCGGGGTGGCATCGACAACGTACTTATGGGCATGACGGACATCGTCCTTGTCATTCCCGCACTGCCGCTCGTGATTCTGCTGTCCGCGTATCTCGGCCCCAGCATCTGGAACTCGGTCCTGGTCATCGGTGCGGTCTTCTGGCCGTCGACTGCCCGGGTCATACGCTCCCGGGTACTGACAGTGCGACAGTCCGGCTACGTTGAATCGGCCCGCGCGCTTGGTGCGGGTGATGGATGGGTGATGCGCCGTCATGTACTGCCGAACGTGATGCCGCTCGTGCTTGCCAAGTTCGTGCTGACGGTGGCTGCCGCAATGCTCATGGAGGCGTCTCTGAGCTTCCTCGGTCTGGGCGACCCGATGTTGAAGAGCTGGGGCATGATGCTGCACTACGCCTACGAGCGGGGAGGGTTCATCCAGGGTCTATGGTGGTGGTATCTGCCGCCCGGCCTCTGCATCGGCTTGTGCATACTGGCGCTCACGCTCATCGGGTTCGGCTTAGAAGCGGAGAGCGACCCCCGGTTGAGGAGGGCGCTGGACCGATGAGTGCCTTGCTTGAAGTGAACGACCTGCATGTCTACTTCGACACGCCGCAGGGAGTTGTCCGTGCGAACAATGGCGTGAGTCTCCAGGTGCAGGAGGGAGAAAGCCTCGGCATCATGGGGGAGAGTGGTTGTGGCAAGACCGTTCTCTTCCTCGCGCTGCTGCGGCTACAACAGCCAGGGCGCATCGTTTCTGGTTCGGTTGTGTTTGATAAACAGGATATAACGCGGCTGTCCGAGTCCGAGGTTGAACGTATCCGTGGCAGAGATATCGCACTCGTGCCGCAGAATCATGCCACTGCGCTGAATCCGGCATACACGGTGAGACAACAGCTTGCTGAAGCTATGAGTGTGAGGGACCACGGAGGGAGCGTGCGGACGCTGTTCAGATTGAACAGGCGCACTGCGGATGGTGCTGCCTCTGACGAAGTGAGGCGAGTCTTCCGCGACCTTGGTTTCACAGACGACCGGCTGCTGGCGAGGCTATTACAGAGTTATCCGCATGAGCTATCCGGAGGCATGCGTCAACGTGTGCTTCTTGCCATGGGGCTTCTGCTTGAACCCCGCGTGCTTGTTGCCGATGAGCCGACAACTGCACTCGACCGCGCCACTCGTGCGCAGTCACTGGAGATGCTGCGAAAGCTGAACGGGAAGCTGACCATGCTGGTAGTAAGTCACGACCTTCAGGCAATCGAGAATACGTGCAGTCGAGTCGCGGTGATGTATGCAGGGCGCATCGTAGAGTGTGGCCCCGTGCGTGAAGTGCTCAGAGAGCCACGTCATCCCTATAGTCGATTGCTCATCGCCGCGCAGAGCCGGACACGGGGGGTTCCCCTGGCGGATGTGTTCACTGACACTTCGGATCTCATCGAGTTTCCTTCCGGTTGCCCGTTTCACCCCATCTGCTCTCAGGCGATGCCGCAATGCTCTGACGAGCAGCCGCTGGAGCACAGGGTCAACGATGTCTCGGTCTCTTGCCACCTCTACGGTGGAGAGGGGGCGCCATGCTGAAAGTGAGGGACCTTCACAAGAACTTCGTCGTGGGGCATGGGGCGCTCGGACGGTTCCAACATCCGGACCATGTCATCAAGGCGGTTGACGGAGTGTCTTTCGACGTAGCGGCAGGGGAGATACTTGGCATAGTGGGAGAGAGTGGTTCTGGCAAGACGACACTGGCACGAACGATTCTCAGGCTGAGTCGAGCCGACTCCGGGAGTGTTCGCTATCGAGGGGTCGAGGTGCTCGACATGCAGGGGAAGGAGCTGAAGCAGTTTCGACGGGAGGTTCAGCCCATATTTCAGGATGCAGACTCAACGCTGGACCCGCACCAGTCCGTCTCTTCAATCCTTCAGGAACCCCTGCTCATACATGGCGTAGGGGATGAGGAGCAGCGCCGATGGGCGGTCTCTGCCGTGATGAGGAACGTGAATCTGGCGCCTTCGTTCCTCAATCGACACCCTTCGGAGTTGTCCGGGGGACAGCGCCAGCGGGTTGCCATGGGACGTGCGCTGTTGCTGGAGCCACGCCTCATTGTTGCGGATGAACCGACGTCCGGTCTTGACCCTCTCGTTGCGGCGCAGATACTCTCGCTTCTGCTCGGGCTGAAGCGGGAGAGGGGGCTTTCTATCGTGCTGATTACACATGACCTCGATACGGTTGCGTACGCGAGTGACCGTGTGGGCGTGATGTACAGAGGTAGAGTGGTGGAGACCATCGGTGGTGCGGAATTCCGGCATGGGGCACTGCATCCGTACACGCGGTTGCTGTTGGGACTGGACGAGATGCTCGGGCAACCGGTGTTGCAGGAAGGTGTCCACGAGCATGTCCATGTGTTTGAGCAGGGCTGTGCGTACGTGAATTCCTGTCCGCACCATGTGCATGAGTGCCACCATGATTCGCCCGCACTGCGGGAGGTGTCTCCGGGCCACTTCGTGGCCTGTCATGTTGTGGGCCAGAGGCGGGAACTGTGGCGTGTGGGTATGAAGAGGTGAAGAAGCCGGGGAGAGCCGCAGAAATACTCAGTGACCGTTGCTTCGTTCACTCTCTCCCTTTCACATAGGCGCAGGAATCTCACTTCCCCGTTCATCCGGCCGCTAGTCCAACGACAGAGTACAATCGCACGTCGCCGCTGCCCAGTAGCCCCTGCAGGGCTCTATCTCTTTGCAGTACACGTAGGATTTCGTTTCAGGGTCCCACCAGTAGGCGAAGCCTTCGAGAGAGCCGGGCGGGTCGTCGACGGGGTCATCGAACCCGCAGGGTTGCCCGTGTATCGAGCCAATCATGTTCCAGCCTGTGCAGATGTTGGGCTGTGTCCAGTGCGTGACCGTGGTGCCGGTGACCTCGATTGTCGCTTCGGAACTCATGGCCACCCAGTAGCCGCGCCACGGCTCGATTTCGTCCGGTACGACGTACGACTTCGTACTGGGGTCCCACGTGTAGACGGCCTCGGAATCCTCGAACACTTCATGCGGCGACGGGTCCGCAGGACATAGCGGCACGGACACCATGTTCCATCCGGCTTCCACATCGATGTAGACGGATTCCGTCCCTGTGTTGAATTCGAACGCGCCGATGTCGCAGAGTGCCACTCCGTCATGGTCGCTGTCGCCCGGCCGCTGTTCGCCGCGCTGGTCTGTGGAGAGTGGGTCTCCGTCAATGGTCGAACAGTACCCCTCGGCAACGGCATCGAGTGCAGGGCTGCCTATGCCTACTGCATGAGTCTGTGTTGGCCCGCCGTTGTCCTGGAGAGGTCCAAGCTGCGGGTCGGTATCGAGAAGGTCAGGTGGAGTTCCTCCACCCACAGGGGTAAGGACGCAACCTGCATCGTCACCGATGATGTTGCAGCCGTGCGTTGTGATACTGCCGGAGCAATCAGGGTGGCCGGCAGTCGTATTGTCTGCGATGATGCTGTTCTTCAATTCGAGAACTGGCGAAGACGTGGACAGGAGGCGTATGCCGCCTCCTTTGCCAGCCGCGTCTGTGGTGCTGTTGCCTGCTATGGTGCAATGCGTGAGAGTGGCGAGGCCGCCGGTCTCGTAGATGCCGCCACCGCTGACAAACGCGCTATTCGTGCTGATGGTGCAGTTCACCATCTGCAGGTCGCCTGAAGTCAGGATTCCGCCACCACCGCCTAGCCACGCTGTGTTTCCGCCCACCGTACAGCTAGACATCTGCAGGTCGTCTGAAGTCAGAATTCCGCCACCACCACCGCCCAGCCACGCAATGTTTCCGTTGACGGTGCATCGGCTCATCAGTACTGGACCCGCGCTGGCGATGCCACCACCTGCATATCCTGCCTCATTGGAGTCGAGGCTGCAGGATGTCATCGTCAGGGTGCTCCCGAGGCTGAGGATTCCACCACCGCAGCCGCCGTCTTCGTCGTTTTCATCGACGATGTTGCTGCTGATGGCGCACCTGGTCATCTCGACGGTCGCGTCTGTAGCGTTGTAGATGCCACCACCACCACCACCCCTTCCTGACACGTTCTCCACCGCATGGTTGTCTGATATGGTGCAGTCCGTCAGGTTGAGACTGCCTGCGTTGAAGATACCGGCACCTGCACCGAAGATACCATCTCCTCCACTGAATGCGTCTGTCGCGTCCAGTGAGGAGTTGCCCGAGATAACGCAGTCAGTCATCGTGAGATTGCCGACGTTGGCCAGTCCTCCCCCGACACGAGCGTTATTGCCTGTAATCCTGCAGCCAGTCATAGTGAGTGTGCAGGAGTTCACTACGGCCCCGCCAAGTTCACCCATCCAGCCTGTGCCGTCCGTAAGTTCGACGTCCGAGATGCACACTTCGGGCTCGGGCGAGTCGATTACGATGATTCCGGATGAACCACCTCCGCTGATAACCAATAGGTCCCATCCGGGTCCCGTGATGGTAAGGTCCTCCGTTATTATCAGCGGCCCGCTGGTGAGCAGGACTATCCCGGTCTTGTCGAAGACAATCTCGTCGTGGTCAGAGTCTGTATTTGCATCGAGGATTGCCTCTCGGAGCGTGCCGGACCCGGAGTCGCCCAGGTCTGTGACGTGAATCACATCGTCCGCGCTCGCCGGGCTGGATGGGCTCAGCAGTAACATGAGTATTGCGAGCATTCCTGGGAGTCGCGTGGGGATACGCGATGTTTGTCTCATCTTACACATCCTCCTCCCGTACACCGAGGCTCGCCAGATGCCTCGGTGACTCCACACAGGCGGGATGGCCGCCCTGTGGACCTCACACCATATGGTGGTCTCGCGACGGGATACTGTTCTCCAACAGCACCTCTCAACTCACGTGATGGGTCGAACAGGCGACCCGTCAGAGGCCTCGCGAGACTCCACTATGTCTATGATGCATGGTCGGAGACGACTATTCAATACCTGCGGCGCAGAATAACGGATGAAGACGCGGAACTCGTCTCGTCGCTCAACGCCGTGATTTTGCGTTGTGGTGATGCAGGTGAAGTGGAGGGGATAACGGGTGGCAACATGCCTCGCCTCGATGACAATGAAACCGAGACGTATCCGCGAACGTGGTGCTTCTGTTGTTCGATTCCCTTCGTGCGGCGAGTGAAGGAAGGCGGCATCGAAGAGCGATACAAAGAAGGGGGGTGGGTGATACTCACCCGCCCCCCTTGCGTGGACTGATATCGGTAGGTCTAGGTCTGCTTGAAGATGAATACCAGTGCTGCGATGAGTGCAAGTACCACCGCGACTATCGCGATGATTCCCGCCGTGCCGAGGCCGTTATCCTGCTGTGAGGGTACCGAGGCCTGGACGAGACGGGGTGCGAGCACCGAGAACTGGCCCTGCATGCCGTTGATGCTGACGGAGTACGTGCCGGGGACTGCCTTCGCCACGGTGAAAGTGACCTGCTTACAGGCACCTGGCGATACGGTGGCATTCTGGCTCTGCTCGGCAACGCCGTTGACTGCCAGTGATGCGGTCTGTGAGCCGTCCTCACCACCGCCATTGCAGATGTTGGCGGAGATGGTGACTTGCTGTCCCGCCAGGACCTGCTGAGGGTCGACCACAAGGTAGTTCGTGGTCATTTGTGCAGGTTCAACCGAAGTGTCGCGTTCGGCAACGCCTGTGCCTGTGATGGGTATATCAAGCGGTGCTTCATCAGGATCGTTTGACACGATATGGAGCGTCGCGCTTCTCACGCGTGGCGATTCCGGGCAGAACCTCACGGTCACCCAGAGGGATTCTCCACCTTGGAGAATTGTGCCGGAGTAGTCTCCGACGATACTGAATTCATCCGAACCGAGGATGAGGATGTCGCTGATGGTGAGTGCGCCGGCGCCTTCATTGGTGACGAGTACGGGAATCTCTTCGCAGTCACCGACCGTAGCTTGACCACCGCTGATGGATCCACGGCTGGCGTCGGGCACATCGATGTCTGGTTGGCACTCGTATGCGCCGGCATCAGCACGAGCCTCGCCATCGCCGTCGCCGTCGAACGAGCGGCAATTGCCGCACTGGTCGCGGGTGAGGTCGACTGATGTGACTGCTCCTGGTTCGTCGGGGTCATCGAATATGAGCACGACTGCCATACTGTTGCATGCTGCATCGATGGCCGGACTGCCTGCAAGAAGTGCGTGGGTCATGGTGGGCCCGCCGTTGTCTGCCAGGGGGCCGAGCAAGGGGTCGCCAGCGATAATGATGTCGCCGCAGCCTCCGTTGTAGCACTCACCCGGTTCAGGTTCGAAGAAATCAGAGTCGTCAAACATGACGTTACCTCCCCACGACCATATCTGACCTAAAATCTCTGAACATCCCTCACCACAGGGATTGCCTGCGACGATGGAATTCTTGACCTGTATCACAGGATATGAGCCGCTTTCAGGGGCAGTCTCTCGTGCCACCCGCGTACCGGCGGCAAGTCCTGAGCCGAACGTCGAAGAATTCTCCGTCACCGTGCAGAAGTTCAAACCGATCCTTTTGTTACCGGTGCAGCCGACGCCCGCTCCATAGGCTGTGTCATCGTTGTTGACAGCGGCGTTGCCGCTGATTGTGCAGTTCGTGAGCACAGTGGTCAGTTTGAAGTCAAGTGTATCGCCGTCGCCCGGCTCAACCGAGCCGCGAGGCAGCGCGAACTCAATCAATTCATAGTTGCCCGAGCAGACGCCGCCGCCTGCCGCAAATGTGGTGGTTGTCGAGCCAGCAGTGTTGTCGGCGATAAGACTTTCCGAAATCTCGACCAGGAACGTGTTGCCGTTTTGGCCTTCCGGATCGGCTTCGATTTCACTGCACTTGATGTCGCCAAGTTGTCCCTGACCGACGTAGATGCCGGCACCGACACCGACGTTGGAGCCGTCACCGGCACTGTTGCCAACGATAGAGCAGGTAAGTATCTGTGTGTCGCTGTTGAGGGATGCAATGCCACCGGCGAAGCCGCCGGACATGCCCGTGCCAGCCTTGTTGCCCGAGATGGTGCAGCCTGAGATGGTGGCTTTGCTGCGCTTCAGCATGATGCCGCCCCCGGCTCCTGGTTTCTCGTCATCGTCGTTGACGGTGTTGTTTTCTATGGTGCAGTCCTCGAGCAGGAGTACGATCTTCTTGGCGTAGATGCCGCCACCGCTGTAGAACAGGTTGGTTCCGCAGCCGTTGTACTCTCCGCCAGGCTCTATCTCGACGGCCGTCGTGGTTTCTTCAACCAGATTGACCTCGTTGCCGCTGATCTGGCACGAGGTGAGGCTGACACTGGTGGACAAAGAATCCCCATACTCTGCGCCTCCGCTGCGTGCCGCGATGCCGCCGCCTTCCTCCGCGGTATTGTCGATGATGTCACAGCCCTCCATCTCCAGGTCCGTGTTATTGCCTGCGCTCACGCCTCCACCGGCTGCCAGCGCTATGTTGTCGTGTACGGAGCAATCCTGCATCCGAACGGCAGTGTGGTTGCGGATATCGATGCCGCCACCACCGTTCGACGTGTCCTGCCAGCCTTCGCCGTTTTTCGTGAATTCTGTACCGGTGTCTCCGGCTTCGTTGGCGTAGACGGTGCAGCCTTGCAGCAACAGGCTCGCTTCATTGCGGGCGGCCACGCCGCCACCCTGTTCTGCGAATCCGTTCCTGATGACACAGTCGATGAGGGCCACACTGGTGCGAACGCACAGCACATTGCCTCCGTAGCAGCCGGGGCCATGCGCTGGCTTCAAAGGGTCGTTCGGGATGCAGGGAAACGGCTCCTCGTATTTGGGGAAACCGTCTCGAATCGTGAGGCCGCTAATGACGAAGTCAGGGTCCTCGACGTATTCCGGTGGACCCGACCAGATCGCTTCCGGGTCAAGTGAGTCGCATCCGCCTCCGCCCGCACAGCATCCGCCTCCTCCTGAGCAACATCCGCTCTCAGCGGCATCGTCTCCTTCAGGGTCCAAATTGGGGCAGGGTTCATCGTGGTGCTTGGGGCCCTTCATGAAAAGGACGCGCGTTTCGTTGTCGCCACTGATGGTCAATCGGCTGGCTCCCGGTCCCATGATGGTCAGCGGATGGTCAAGGATGAGCTGACCGAGCTCATAGTCAAGCGTGATGGTTCCCCGTAGCGAAGGGTCGAAGCGGATGGTATCGCCATCCTCCGAATTGTCAACCGCATAGCGCAGTGTGTCCTCACCACCATCGTCCGCAAGCGACGTGACCACCCACGTGGAGTCGCCAAGTGCGGGTGACGGAGTGAAAAGTGATAGGGGAAGCGCTGTTGCAAGCAGCACAAGAATCGTTGCGGCCGAGAACGCACGCCAATGTGTGCGTAGAGTTGCGTATTGCATGGGAAACCTCCTCTACTTCAGTACACGTGCCGGAGCGAATAAGTCAGCTACACGCCACTCATGAAAAGTACTAAGGTACCAGTACTGTCCCGCGGAGACAATAGGTTTTTCGTGCGTATGGGAATATTCGGCAGGATTTTGCAGGATTGTGGAGTACTTACGTGTGGGGCAGTGCCACTTAACCCAGCTTCTGTGCGGTGACGATGAAAGTGAAGTGGAAGCGCGAGAGGGCGATGTCTGAGACCCTGAGCTCTCGGGCAAGACGAGGCAGTATCTGATACCTGAGCCACAGCGCCGTGAACAGTCCCTCAGCGAGCACGAGCCTTCCTGTGGGCCTGAGGACACGAAGCATCTCAAGCAGGGCATCCTTCTTGCCTTTGTGTGTGTTCTGAAGTCCATAGCGCGAGCCAACTGCGCTGAAGTAGCCATCCTTGAAGGGCAACTCTTGAGGATTGGCATCTCTCAGCCTGACGATGTTCTCCACACTCTCGATGCGGATGTTGTCGCTCGTACGTTGTGAAGGCATTGGTACGCGCTTCGTGGGCTTCCAGTGGTCGGTTGCCCATACCTCACCTCTGGGTAAGGCTTTGCCGTAGGCCACGGCGAGTGAACCTGTGCCGCAGACGGCGTTGAGCGCTTTGCTGGTTCTGCCCAGGTGTGATGAATCCACGAGCAGCCGGTTCAGCCCGTCTCTGTGCCACTTCGCGGAGCCGATTATGCTGGTGACGCTGCTCAACCCGAACAACAGGATGAACAGAAGGGGGAGCAGGTTCCAGCCTCCCTCGCCGATATTGTTCATGAAGGCAATGAGGCCGAACATCGCGGGGGCAAGGGCAGCCGACTGGCCGGAGCCCTCGAAGGTGTAGACGGGCTTCTCTTCCGAGACTTGTACCGTGGATTGTCTGTTCCAGAAAGCCATGGGAAGAGTATACCCTGCCTAATTGGATTGTTCCTGTTGCGCAGCACGAGCCTCACTGTTGTGCCTCTGTTGTTCGTAGCATTCCTCTTCTGCACGTTCCTGCTACAATAGCTCGCTGTCTATCTGCGGCAAGGTTCAACGGTGAGTGAAGTGACGGGTCAACGGAACGGGCGCATCTTCTACGGCTACTACCTGGTGGCCGCAACGTTTGTGTTCATGCTCATCTGCATCGGCTGCGGCTCGTATGCTTTCAGCCTTTTCGTGAGGCCACTCGAGGCCGCATTCGGGTGGGGTCGGGGGCAGGTGATGCTCGGCTTCACTATCTTCTTCATAACCATGGGCGTTACGTCGCCAATGGTGGGCAGACTGGTGGACCGCTACGGTGCGCGCACGGTGATACCGCTTGGTGCAGCCGTGATGGGAGCGGGCTTTGTCCTGGTCAGCCAGATGAGCCAGCTTTACCTTTTCTACATCGGGTATGTGCTCATCGGCGCCGGCGCCTCAGGCATGGGACAGGTGCCCTCAAGCGCCATCATCTCCAACTGGTTCAAGAAGAAGCGCGGCACGGCCATCGGCTTCATGGCCGCCGGAATCGGTGGGGGTGGATTCGTTATGGCGCCGGTTGTCGGCTACCTCATAACGGAGTTCGGCTGGCGAACGGCGTACTTCTCCATGGCCGTTATCATCTGGGTGGTCAGCATTCCACTTGCGTTGCTGGTGGTTCGCACGAAGCCATCGGAGATGGGACTCTATCCCGATGGCGCAAGCAGACCTCTCGACGCAGTGCCGGGAACGCCCGTCGTGGCGGACGCTCCCAGCTTCACGCTGAAGCAGGCGATGCACACACCTACATTCTGGCTCATAGTCCTGTCGTTCCTGTTTGGCTGTTTCAGCAGTATGGGTCTGACGCAGGGTCCGGTTCCGTTCTTTGAAGATATCGGCTATCCCACGCAGACGGTTGCAGCCGCCCTCGGTGTGATGGGCGTCGCAAGCGCGATTGGAAAAGTACTGTTTGGATGGTTGTGTGACCGTATGCAACCGAAACACGCGTGGGCAATCGGCCAGGCACTGCAGGCGGCGGCCGCCCTGGTACTGTTGCAGGTTGGCGTTGGCTCATTGCCGGGGCTCATCTGGGTCTGGGCGGTGTTTCTGGGACTCGGAGTGGGAGCATGGCTACCGACGCTCTCCATGCTGGGCAGCACCAACTTCGGCCTCCTTGCCTATGGCGCTATCTTCGGCGCGCTCAACCTGGCGCAGAGCACAGGCACGGCAACAGGTCCATTCTTTGCGGGGCTGATGTATGATGCCACCGGCACGTACCACTGGGTCTTCGTGACGTTTGCCCTGTTATACCTGGTGGGCATTCCTGCGATTCTGCTGGTGAAGCGTCCGAAGCCGCTATCGGACTAGCCTTCCGCCCGTACTTCGGTGAGCATACGGTCGCCCGCAGGGAACATGTCCGTCCCGCACGCATCTGCTACTGAACTGCCTCACTTCGATGTTCCTTCTTCACCAATGCTACAATGTGCGGTCACATCCCGGGAAGGCACATCATGAGCAGCGAATCAATGGGTCAACGGAAGAGTCGGCGTCCCTTCTATGGCTATCACCTTGTAGCCATCACTTTCATCTTCATGCTGCTTTCGTATGGCTCCGGCTCGTTCGTGTTCAGTCTGTTCGTGCATCCGCTCCAATCCACCTTTGGCTGGGGGCGTGGTCAGGTCATGGTCGGCTTCACCATCTTCTTTGCCGTGCAGGGGCTCGTATCGCCTTTTGTGGGCCGACTGGTGGACCGACACGGCTCCCGCCGTGTGATTCCCCTCGGTGCCCTGGCGATGGGACTGGGCTTCGTGCTCGTGAGTCGCACGGGCGACCTGCTCCAGTTCTATGTCAGCTACGTCATTATCGGAGCCGGCTCCGCAGGCATGGGAATCGTACCCTGCAGTGCTGTGGTGTCCAACTGGTTCAGACGGAAGAGAGGGGTCGCCGTGGGAGTGATGGCCTCAGGCATGGGTGCGGGAGGATTTGTCATGGCTCCTGTCGTGGCGCATTTTCTCGAGAGCTATGACTGGCGCACCGCGTATTTCGCGATGGCCGTAATCGTATGTGCCGTGACAATTCCGCTTGCCCTCGCACTCATTCGGACGCGACCCTCTGACATGGGACTCTATCCTGACGGCGACTCCATTGCCCCGGACGAGGCGCAGGCTTCTTTGTGGGCAGGCATGGACAGAGAGGGACTCTCGCTTCGGCAGTCAGCGAGAACGGTAGCCATCTACCTCATTGGCATCTCCTTTTTCGTCAGTGGTTTCAGCAACACGGGTGCTCTGCACGCGCCGGTGCCGTTCCTCGAGGACATCGGCTTTCCCACAGCAACTGCGGCACTGGCTCTCGGTACCCTGGGGCTTGGCAGTGCCCTGGGCAAGGTATTCTTCGGCTGGCTCTGTGACCGTATTCCCCCGAAACGCGCATGCGCCGTTGGCCTGACGCTTCAACTCTGCGGTGTACTCGTGCTGCTGACTATCAGGGCAGACTCCTCACTGGCACTCATCTGGGCCTACGCACTGCTGCTGGGATTCGGCATTGGGAGCTGGCTGCCGTCCATGTCTACGCTCGTGAGTAAGACCTTCGGCCTTGCTCACTATGGCTCTATATTTGGAGTCATTGCCTTCTTGGAAAGCACCGGCACGTCGCTGGGGCCTCTATTCGCGGGTCTGATGTTCGACGCGACCGGCACGTACTACCATGCCTTCGTAACATTCGCAGTTCTGTATGCCGTGGCAATACCTGCCGTGCTGCTGGTGAAGAAACCCAACCTCTCGATGAGTGGAGCCTGATACTTTGTGAGCGCTCCGTGGCTTGTGACTGAGCTGTTGGTTCCTTCACGTTTCGTTGCTGTTACAATGCGCACTTGTGTCCTTGCGACGTAGTCCAATGGATGGTAAAGCAGGATGTCAGCGGAAAGGCCGCGTCTTCTATGGCTACTACCTGGTGGCTGTCACGTTCGTCTTCATGACCCTGTTCAACGGCGCCGGTGTGTTCGTGTTCAGTCTCTTCGTGCGCCCCCTGGAGGCCGCACTCGGTTGGGGACGAGCGGAGGTGATGGTTGGGTTCACCATCTTCTATGCGACGATGGGCCTTGCTTCACCAGCCGTTGGCCGGGTCGTCGACCGGTACGGTGCACGGGTCGTGATTGCGGCGGGCGCACTCGTCATGGGCCTGGGATTTGTGATTGTGAGTCGCATGAGCGACCTGTTCCTCTTCTACTTCGGCTACATGATTGTCGGGATAGGCGCGGCTGCTCTGGGCCCCGTGCCCTGTAGCACTGTCATCGCCAACTGGTTCAAGCGAAACCGGGGCCTTGCATTGGGACTCATGGCGGCGGGTGTCGGAGCCGGGGGGATTGTGATGGCCCCATTCACCGGCTATATGCTGTCGCACTACGACTGGCGACTGGCCTACCTCTCTCTGGCCGTGGTCCTGGCAGTGGTGGCGATACCCCTTGCGCTGGGTGTCGTACGCACCCGGCCCTCAGACATGGGACTCTATCCCGACGGTGACGAGTCACCCACAGGGGAAGAGGTCGAAAGCAATCGCGCAACTGACGCGACAGTGAACTTCACGCTCAGACAGGCGTTGAGGACTCGCGCTTTCTGGTTCATTTCTCTGGCGTACGCCTGCTACGGTTTCGGCGGCGGAGGCACCCAGCAGGCATCGGTGCCATTCCTGGAAGACGTGGGCTACACGACGGCCGTCGCTGCGACGACCCTCGGTATCTACGGAGCAGGGAGCACCATCGCGAAGATCATGTCCGGGCGGCTATGCGACAGGCTGAGGGCCAATCACGTGTTCGCAATCGGAGCTGCACTGTTGCTGTCGGGCATACTTCTGCTCCTCACAGTACGGGCCAACTCCCCGTTTGCCCTTCTCTGGACGTATGCCGCGCTCCTGGGTTTGGGGGCCGGTGTGTGGCTTCCCACTCTATCGATGCTTGCGAGTACGCATTTTGGTCTTCGCCATTACGGGGCGGTGCTTGGCGCACTCAACATCTGCATGAGTCTGGGGTTGTCCTTCGGTCCTCTCTTCGCCGGATTCATGTACGACTCTACGGGCTCCTACGTCTCCTCTTTTTCCATCTTCGCCATACTTCTGTTTCTGGCAATTCCCGCAATCCTCCTCGTCAGACAGAAGTGACTACCTGACCGTCGTCCTTATCACGTGAACTGTAACTCGCTCCAATCGCCTGCTACACTGACGCCTGTCCGTCAGCGAGGAAACCTCATGACTAACAAGACCGCAAGGCAGCCAAAGCGCCGTGTCTTCTATGGCTACTATCTGGTGGCCGTCGCCTTCCTCTTCATGGTTCTCTTCAGCGGTTGCGGCGTGTTCGCCTTCAGCCTCTTCGTCAGGCCTCTCGATGTGTCGTTGGGATGGGGGCGGGGTCAGGTGATGGCTGGCTTCACCCTGTTCTATCTGATGGTGGGACTTGCCTCGCCAGTGGTTGGTCGGTTCGTGGACCGCTACGGGGCACGTCCGGTTATGCCGGTTGGTGGGGTGTTGATGGGCCTCGGGTTCGTCATTGTGAGTCAGATGGACACCCTATACCTCTTCTACTTTGGCTATACGGTGGTTGGGATTGGCGCATCGGCCATGGGATTGGTGCCGTGCAGTGCCGTAATCTCCAACTGGTTCAAACGGAAACGGGGTACGGCAGTGGGCCTCATGGCAGGCGGAATCGGTGCCGGTGGGGTTGTGATGGCGCCCTTCGTGGGCTACATGCTGTCGCACTTTGACTGGCGGGCTGCCTATCTAGCCATGGGCGTACTGATAATTGCCGTGACCGTCCCGCTCTCGCTGTGCGTGATTCGCACCAGGCCGTCGGAGAAGGGACTCTACCCTGACGGCGACAGTGCACCACCGGTGGGTTCGGATGACCCGACCGGCGAAGGCGGAGACAAATCAGGCTTCACGCTGAAGCAGGCGATGAAGAGCCGGGCCTTCTGGCTCATCGCCGTGGCATTGGCCTTCTCCAACTTCGCCAACATGAGCACGCTCCAGTCATCGGCCCCCTTTCTTGAGGATATCGGTTTTCCGACTGCCGTTGCCGCATCGGCAGTCGGGGTGATTGGCCTGGGTAGCGGCACGGGCAAGATACTCTTTGGTTGGCTCTGCGACAGGATTCAGGCCCATCATGCCTGTGCAATCGGCATCGCACTCCAGCTTTCGGCCGTGCTTCTCCTTCTGTTCACCGTGCATGCTGATTCGCCAACGGCGCTCATCTGGGCCTACGCGCTGCTGTTGGGATTGGGCATAGGTGCGTGGTTGCCCACGCTGTCGATGCTGTCCAGCACCAACTTCGGTCTGCTTTTCTACGGTGCCGTGTTCGGCGCGCTCAATCTGGCACAGAGCATGGGCACTGCAACGGGGCCTCTGTTCTCGGGATTGGTGCATGACGCTGTCGGGTCATACATGGGCTCCTTCATCGCTGCCGCATTCCTCCTTGCCGTCGCCATCCCTGCGATTCTTATGGTGAAGAAGCCCGTTCGGCCAATGCGAGAACCGTGACACGTCGCACGCTCCGCACGATGTACGACAGCACTGATGATTTCTCCACCTTCCATTGCTGCTACAATGGGCGTTCCTATCGTGGTGACGCAGTCTTATGAGCGGTGAAGTAGCGAGTCAGCGGAAAGGTCGCATATTCTACGGCTACTACCTCGTGGCCGTCACCTTTGTGTTCCTGGTTCTGTTCAACGGTTGCTGCGTGTCCGTCTTCAGTCTCTTCGTCAAACCACTGGAGGTGTCCCTGGGATGGGGTCGTGGTCAGGTGATGGCCGGGTTCACGTTCTTCTATCTCCTGGTGGGATTCGCTTCGCCCCTCGTCGGCCGTTTCGTGGACCGCTATGGGGCACGTCCGGTGATACCGGCAGGAGCGGTGATGATGAGCCTCGGGTTTGTTCTCATCAGCCAGATGAGCCATCTGTACCTCTTCTATCTTGGCTACGTGATAATCGGGACCGGCGCGGCTGCTATGGGGCCTGTGCCGTGCAGCTACGTCATCTCAAACTGGTTCAAGCGCAAGCGCGGTATGGCGCTGGGATTCATGGCAGCCGGCATCGGTGCGGGAGGAGTCTTCATGGCTCCCTTCGTCGGCTACATCCTGTCGCAGTATGACTGGCGGGCTGCGTATTTCTCCATGGCCATTCTGATTGTGGCCGTAACACTACCACTCGCGCTGGGAGTGATTCGAACCAGGCCATCTGAGATGGGGCTCTATCCTGACGGCGACAGCGCACCACCGCCTGGTTCGGATGACCCGACACGGGATAGCGGTGACAGGGGAGGCTTCACACTGAAGCAGGCTCTGAGAACGCGTGCCTTCTGGTTCATTGCCATTGCGTTCGCCTTCTCCAACTTCGCCAACATGGGTGCGTTTCAGGCTGCGGCGTCCTATTTCGGGGACATCGGCTATCCAATCGCCACCGCTGCGTCCGCCCTCGGAGCGGTCGGGTTCGGCAGCGCGGTGGGCAAGATATTCTTTGGCTGGCTGTGCGATAGAGTGCGTGCAAACCTTGTCTGCGCGATTGGCATCTCTTTGCAGTTGGCCGGCGTGCTTTTCCTGCTCTCTGTACGCGCGGATTCTTCTCTGTTACTGATATGGGCCTATGCGCTGTTGCTTGGGTTGGGTGTGGGAGCCTGGCTTCCCACGCTGTCGATGCTAGCCAGCACCAACTTCGGCCTCCTGTTCTATGGAGCCGTGTTTGGTGCACTCAACATGGCCAACAGCATGGGGACCGCTACAGGGCCCCTGTTCACCGGCATGATGCACGATGCCACGGGGTCATATCTCGGCGCGTTCATCACCTCTGCTGTGCTCCTGACTATCGCCATTCCTGCCGTTCTGATGGTGAAGAAACCAGAGCCTCTGCCCTAGAGGACTTCCTGCGGGCAACTCTTCGTGCTGCTTGCCGAACTGGTAGACCATGTTTTCACTGCCCGTGGAGACTTTCTTCCGATTTCGAACAGTTGCGTGAAGCCTCTCTGGAACAGGTCGTGCGTCCTCGTGGGGTTCGCATGGTCGACGAAGAGACCGGTTTGAGAGGTGATCTGAGGCGATAGATAGCGCATCCTGGCAGCAACCCAATGCTGATACACTGGGTTCTGTCTCTCTCGGAGCGATGTGACAGGATGAACGAAGTGATGCACACGCATAGAGGCCGCATCTTCTACGGCTACTATCTGCTTGCCGTGACGTTCCTGTTCCTCGTTCTGTTCAACGGCTCGGGTGTGTTCGCGTTCAGCCTCTTTGTCAGGCCGCTGGAAGCATCACTGGGATGGGGACGAGGCGAGGTGATGGCTGGTTTCACGGTGTTCTACGCGACCACGGGGTTTGCCTCACCGCTCGCGGGTCGGTTTGTTGACCGCTATGGAGCGCGCCCCGTGATTGCGGTGGGCGCACTGATGATGGGCCTCGGCTTCGTCCTGGTGAGCCGTATCAGCAGCCTTCCTCTTTTCTACCTGGGCTACATGATAATCGGGACGGGCGGGGCGGCCATGGGGCCTGTGCCGTGCAGTGCCGTTATTTCGTACTGGTTCAAGCGGAAGCGCGGTACAGCGTTGGGGCTGATGTCGGCAGGAATCGGTGCCGGCGGAGTGGTCGTGGCGCCTTTCATCGGTTACATGCTTTCGCACTACGACTGGCGAATGGCGTATCTCTCACTTGGCGTCCTGATAATGGCAATCACCATACCCCTCGCGCTACTTCTCATACGTACCCGTCCTTCTGAGAAGGGACTCTACCCGGATGGGGCGAAGGGACCGGTTGGAGTGTCTGAAGATGCCACGCGAAGGGGAGGAGAGAGGGAAGGCACTACACTGAAGCACGCATTACATACAGGTACCTTCTGGTTTATCGCTATCGCGTTCACCTTGTTTGCTTTTGGCAGTATGGGAGCCCTTCAGGCATCCGTGCCCTTTCTAGAGGACATAGGGTATCCCACCGCCACCGCTGCCGCGGCACTCGGGGCTATTGGATTCGGTAGCGCCGTCGGCAAGATTCTATTCGGGTGGATGTGCGACAAGATGGCTCCGAACCATGCCTTCGCTGTGGGCGCCGCATTCCTGCTGGCGGGCGTACTGATTCTGCTCACGGTTCATGCCGACTCTCCGCTCGCAATCATCTGGACCTACGCTCTACTCCTGGGGCTTGGCGCGGGAGCATGGCTCCCTACTCTCTCGATGCTCGCGAGCACGCGTTTTGGTCTCTTGCACTACGGTGCGGTCTTCGGCGCGCTCAACCTGTGTTTGAGTCTTGGAACGGCCAGCGGACCACTTTTCGCAGGTATGATGTACGACGCTACCGGCTCGTACTTCGCAGCTTTCACAATCTTCGCGGGATTGCTGGCCCTTGCCATTCCGATTATCTTTATGGTGAGGAAGCCCGCTCACTCGACGAGACTCTAGCGGCAGGCTCCCTCACTCACTGTCAGTTAGACTCAGTGCCTGTACTGTGGTGCTAGTAGTTCTCAGCCAGCAATTCGTAGTACGCCTGGGGATGCTTGCAGGCGGGGCACTCGGTCGGAGCCTCTGGTCCCTCGTGAATGTAGCCGCAGTTGGTGCAGTGCCACTTCACGGATGTTTTCTTCTTGAAGACCTCGCCGTTCGCCACATTGGTGGCCAGCTTTCGGTACCTGCCCTCGTGGAACTCTTCTACTTCGGCAATCTCTTTGAATGACGTGGCGATGTCCTCGAAGCCCTCTTCCCTCGCCACCTTCTCAGCGTCGGCGTATATGACGGTCCATTCCATCTTCTCGCCGTCCGCCGCGGCTTTCAGGTTCGCGAGCGTATCGTCGATGACTCCCGCCGGGTAGGCAGCGGTGATTTCAACATCGCCGCCTTCAAGGTACTTGAAGAATATCTCGGCGTGTTCTTTCTCATTCCCTGCGGTTTCCGTGAATACACTGGCAATCTGCTCGTAACCCTCTTTGCGTGCCCTACTGGCGAAGAAGGTGTAGCGGTTGCGCGCCTGTGATTCACCTGCGAAAGAAGCCAGCAGGTTCTTCTCTGTCCTGGTTCCCTTGACCGATTTGCTCAATGCAGTTCCTCCTCTTCGTTCCGTGGTACAGACTGACAGTCCTGATGAGACTGCAAATCAGAAGCGAATGGTAGCAGAACACTGGAGATGGTTGCCTCTCGAAACCCGTGAAATTCGGGTAGTCCGTCAGAGAGTCGTGGCACTCTTCGCTTCAGCATCGGGGTTCCAGCGAGGGTTCAAGCTGATGCCAGACTCTATAGGTTATGAGGTTGCAGCCGTTACGATGCTCCTGTGGGGTGGGTGGACGCAGCACGTCTTTTTTTCGCCCAGACAATCAGCGGTATCGCGAACACAGTCGCGAATATGGCGAATATGGCGCACACGAAGAAGACGGTCTCGATACCACGTGTTTCGGCCACATATCCCAACCCCGTCGCGGAGAAAGACCCACCTGCCAGAGAGCAGAAGAAATAGATTCCGAACATGCGTCCCCGCCAGAGTACGGGGGTGTAGTCAGTTATGAGCGCGTTGAACACCGGCTGTGTCATGAAATGGAAGAACGCGAAGAAGGCTGCTGACGCCAGGAGAAGCACTCCTCCCTCTGCCCACACCGCGGCAAGAGCGGGAATCGTCATAGCAGTAGAAAGCAGGACTATCCACTCACGGGTGTGCCGGTCGCAGAGATATCCTCCCAGGAACTGGCCGGCCACGCCGAACAACAATGCGATTGTGGTGAAGGACCCTGCGAGCAACACGCTGTCTATACCCACTCCTCCCAGGTTCACATTCTCGCTCAAGTGAGTGGGGAGAAACGTTACGACTCCCCGGAAGATGAGCCCGTTGAGCACGCCCAGGAATATGACGACTATGAGAGGGCCGAGGAAGGGGCGCAGCGACGAGAAGGGTGCTGCAGGCTTGCCCTGTGCTTCGTCCGAAGAGACCCTGCTGTTGTCGGGAAAGCGGAGAAACAGGAGGCCGAGCACTACGCATGGCACGGCCAGTACCGCGTAGGCAATCCGCCAACTCAGACCGGATGCGATGATTCCTACTATGATTGGTCCGATGGCCACTCCAAGGCTGCCTCCCGTTCCAAGGTAGGCGAAGCCCAGACCCACTCGGGAAGATATCCTGGACACGAACGAGTTGGCCACGGGATGGAACACACCCAGGGCTATGCCGAGCAAAGAGAGACCGACTCCGAGGACAATCGCCCCGTGCGCCATGCTGATAACGACCGCAGCAAGGCCCATGCCGACGGAACTCAGGCCAAGCAATCTCGTTGCGCTATGGCGGTCAGCGAGTATGCCAATCGGCAACGCCGTGATGCCGTAGGCGAGTCCGAAGACGTTGGCGAGGATTCCGAGCGCGAGCAGCGTCACACCGATTTCCCGCGCAATGGAGATGAGAACCACTCCGTACGCGAGCTCAAGAGAGTGGACCAGAAGGTGACAGGTGGTGGCGTAGGCTATGCCCTTGCGCTCGCCGGGTCTCATTGCCATGGTTCAGTCATCCTTTGCCGTCCTCGCGTCCATGCGACACCGGTTTTCTTGTTGTTTCCGGTTCGGGCGCAGCCATGGGAGTCTATCACAGGGGAATCAGTTCGTAGTACGGGGAGTTCTGACAGGTAGTTGTCCAGTTTGCGCTGAGAAGGGTGCTGACCAAGGGAAAGAAGACTCCTGCTACCCTTTTCACGGTTATAACAGTGAGTACGGGTATGGCTTTGCGCTACGAGATGAGCCACGTGTTTCGGGGCTGCCATATTGACGTAGGCGACCGAACGTGAGTAGAGTAGACGAAATCCAGTGTCGCTTGTGGTGAGCACCTGTATTATCGTGCCAGGGACGAGAGTTTCGGCACGTCAGGAAGCGGCATATGGCGTGGACAAAAACCATAAGGGGGATAGTAGTGAAAAAGACAACTTGGCTCCTGCTCATCGGGCTGTTACTCGTAGGCATCGTCGTTCCCGGGTGTAGCTCTGGAACTTCTAGCCTGCAGGTCGCGACCGATGCCACCTGGCCTCCGTTCGAATATGTGAACACGGACACGAAGGAAATCGAAGGGTTTGACATCGATGTCATGAAAGCCATCGCAGAGAAGGCCGACCTGGACATCGAGTTCGTCAATGTGGGCTGGGACCCGTTGCTGGCGGGTATGGCGCAGGGCACGTACGACCTTGCCATTTCGTCCATCACGATAACCGAAGACCGCAAGAAGGACATGCTTTTCTCCGATCCGTATTTTGCGGCCGGACAGATGGTAGTGGTTGCTGCGGACAACACCAGCATCAAGAGTCACATGGACCTTTCAGGCGTTGTTGGCGCTCAGATAGGGACGACGGGCGCGTTTGAGATTGAGAAGATTGACGCAGCCGAACTCAAGACCTACGATGATATCGGTCTCGCCGTCCAGGACCTGATGAACGGACAGATTGTTGCGGTGGTCTGCGACAATCCGGTGGCCCTCGACTACGTCAAAGTGAACGCCGGCAAAGTGAAGACGGTTGGTGAAGCCTTCACCGATGAGTTCTACGGCATTGCTGCCGCGAAAGGCAACGAAGCCGTCGTTGCCAAGATTAATACTGCCATTGCTGCCCTCGAAGCCGAAGGCAAGTTTGCAGAAATCTCCAAGAAATGGCTTGAGTAGGTAGACCTTGCCATCGTTGCGATCGTCAAGATTATCAGGCGGGCCGGGTACCACCCGGTCCGCCCCTGGTGACGACTCTGTTCCCACGCGGGAAGAGTTGAGCCGTGTACCCGGTGCTGCCCTTGGCTACAAGCTCGACCCCTGGTGGTGGCTCGTTGTGGCTGTTGCAGGCATCATTGTCGCTCTCATTCTGTGGAGGGCGGACCCGTTCGAGGATATCCTCGTCTTTGTCTTTGACGGGGTAATTATCACCATTATCCTGACACTGTGCTCTTTTGTCTTCATCATGTTTGTCGGGCTGCTCGGTGGGTTGGGGAGGATTTCCAGCAATCGTTTCGTTCACTTCATTTCCTCACTGTATGTTGAAATCGTGCGGGGTATCCCGCTTCTCGTACAGCTCATCTGGTGGTACTTCGCCGCTCCTGTGGTCATCCAGTACATCGGTGTTCTCCTGAGAATCAATGCCCTTGCCGAATACCGCGCAAACGCCCTTCTCCTGGCAATTGTGGGGTTGGTGGTCTGCTACGGGGCATACATGAGTGAGATTTTCAGGGCCGGTATCCAGAGCATCCAACGAGGACAGATGGAGGCCGCCCGGAGCCTTGGGATGAACTACTTCCAGGCCATGCGGTACGTTGTTCTGCCACAGGCGCTTCGCGTGGTGTTGCCGCCGGTGGGCAACGAATTCATCATGTTGCTGAAGGATACCTCGCTTGTGAGCGTCGTTGCGGTGGCAGACCTTACCCGGCGGGGTCGGGAGTTCATGGCGGTGCATTTCAACCCTATTGAGGTGTGGACACTTATCGCCCTCGTGTACCTCCTTATGACCCTCTTCTCGGCCAGGTTGATTGCGTGGCTGGAGAAGAAGAGGGGAGTGGAGAGTTCATAATGGCAGAATCCATCATACGCATCGAAAATATACACAAGCACTTCGGTCAGGTCCACGCTCTGCGGGGAGTGAGCCTGAACGTCGATTCGGGAGAGGTGGTGGTGATTCTGGGCCCGTCAGGCTCGGGGAAATCGACGCTGCTCCGGTGCATCAACCATCTG
>JAFGFT010000050.1 GCA_016930935.1 Dehalococcoidia bacterium
CCGAATCTAGGTTTCTATCACTGGTAACTACATCAGCCACAGTATGCTTAGAGCCATTATGCTGAATACGAGACCGAGCACCGCGAGGAGTTCCACAAACACAGCAAGCATGATTCCATTGGTGAGTATCTTGCCGTCTGTCTTGGCGAGTCCTGCAATACCGGCCGCGCACACGGAGCCCTGATAGGCACCGGAAACTCCGAACGCAAGAGAGGCCATTATCCCAATCCCGAATACGGCAAACCCGCTTCCCGCTGGGTCGGCCATGGCCTGAATCGTCGGGAGGGTTGTGGTGATAACAAGAATGAGGAATATGAAGGCGTAGAACGCGCGTGACATCGGCAGAGCAGCCATAATAATCACGTTGCGTAGTTGCCTCGAATCCTGTCCCAGGGTGGCTGCACCTGCCGCCGCCGCTATGGCGAGTCCGAGTGATGATCCGGCCAATCCTCCGGCCAGCGCCACGCCGGCTCCAAGGGTTGCCATCGATGATGCATCTATCAGCATATGCCACCTGCTTTGATCATGCCTTTGCCTTCACGGTTACGAGGTCTCGCTTTCGAATCCGCAGTGGACGATACTCATGTCCACCGCCTTCATAGAACTGGAACAGAAACTCCACGAAACAGAGTCGCAGCGAATGGACAAAGCACGTAATGGAACTGAGCACAAGGTTAAGGGTATGTCCAAACAGGAGTATGGCCACTGCTATGAGTGTGCCAAGCACGATTCGTACGAATCCTGCCGGCATCATGTTGGCAATAAGAGTGGACATCAGGTTGAAACAGTACGCGAGGTAGTAGGTGGCCAGACCTACACCGGCAAGTCGTGCATAGGACATGACGTCACCCAGGATTCCCGTGACCTTGAATATCCAGAAGATGCTTCCAAGGAACGGTCCCTGTTCCATCAGTTGCCCGACGATTATGAGCACGATGCTCAGGAGGATAGCGTATTGTAGATAGGAGTAGACGATTACAGGGATGGGCAATACGTCCGAGCCGATGAAGTGCAGGATCCAGGGGATGCCGGCAATCTGAAGAAGGAACAGTCCTGCGCGGCCGATAATGACGTCCTTCTTGCGCTCCTTAATCCCGCGTATCAGCATCAGTACGTGCCCGATGTTGACGTGAATCAGGCCAATGCCCAGCGAGATGACGATGAACGTCATCGTGTCGAGGTAGACTGCCTGAATGGATTTGGAGAGCGCCAGGTTCGGAGCGTGGAGGAACTTCGTGAAGAAGTCGCCCAGGTAGGTGCCGGTCAGTGCGCCGACCACGACTGCACTGCCCGCGCATATGTACATGAGAGTACGGAACTGTCTGAAGCCATCCGTACTCGGGTCGTCAACCAGCTTCGGAAGGAAATACCTGGTGATGAGCATCAGGAGTAGTCCGTACACGGCGTCTCCCAGCATCACTCCGAAGAAAAAGGCAAAAGAGTAGGCGATGATGGGGGTGGGGTCCCATTCCCTGTACTTGGGGGTTCCAAATAGATTCACCACGGTCTCGAAAGGACGTAGTGCCTTCAGATTTCGCAACTTACTCGGTGGCTCCTCACTGGGGCGAACGTCCCTGGAGTCCACATACACGTAACCGATATGTTCTCTAAGGTCTCCCGTGGCCTGCTGCACGCTTGCCCTGGGAACCCATCCTTCGATGAGGGTGACGTACTTCGCCTCGCATGCCTGCTCGAGTACTCCGAGCCTCTGGGATTCTGCAAGGAGTGCCTCACGCAAGAGAACGAGGTTCTCCAGGTTCTCAGTCGTCTGTACTTCGATATCGGCGTGCAGCCGGGTAAGTTCACCCGCGATGCGGGTGGATTCCGTATCTGATTTCGAGGCGAACTGGACGAGCGAGGTGCTCTCCTGTGGAACGGACATAAGTCTGCCGCCCGCGTCTGCAATGGATGCCTCGGCAGCTTCAATATCTCTTGAGTTGCCGATAAAGTACAGGTAGGACGATTCGCCGACTTCGACCGTTTCCTGGCTGAGGGCATATCGCTCGAACTGTGCGTTCATGGCCTGGAAGACATCACGGGGGAATGCGGCAAGACGTGAGAACAGGTGCTTGCCGGTGAAACCAAGGTCGGCGATACTGAGCTCCGCCTTCGGCGCAAGCTCTGAGACAACAGCTTTGAGCTCGTTCATCTCACGCTGTTCTGCCTCAAGTTTTCTCACGCGTTCGTGCATGACAGTGAGCTTCGTGCACTGCCTCTTGGTGTCTTCACTTATCTCACTGAGAGGACGGGTGTAGAAGACATCGACATCTGCTTTGAGTTTGACGACGCGGTCACCGGGTATATACGCGAGGACATCGTCTATATTCGCCAGTAGAGTGCTTACCTGTCTTCTTTCAGACTCGATGGCGTCCCTGTCGACAGGAGTGAGTTCGGTGCTTTCCTCAGCATGAAGGACGCCAGACCTCTGGAGTACCTTGAGTGCCTGACCTGCGAGGTCTTTCGATGTGACCACGCGCATGCGGCTCATGGGTTCCGGGCTGTTGACGATGGCGCCCATTACGCTGCTTTCTCTCCGACGACGATACTTGCCATCATCTTTGCGTAGTGGTCAACTTTGCCACTGGCACCGGACTTGATGTCCTTGGCCTGCTTCGCGGCGGCTTTTGTCTCAGCCGCTGCTTTGCTATTCGCTTCTTCAACTATCTTGACGCACTCCGCTTTCACATCGTCGAGCGGCAGTTCAGTAGAACTCATCTTCTTGGACTCATTCCTGGCACTCTGGAGAATATCACTCGCCTTGGCTTTCGCTTCGTCAAGTACCCGCGCAGCCTCTGTCTCCATTGCCTGCACGCCACCGGTTATGTCACTGGCCATAGTACACTCCTTAGCGGTAGTCTTGATTACCGTCCGACGTAGCCTGAAGAGACGTCTGCAGGAGCATTGATTGCTGCTCTTGTCCGCTGACCTGTTTCAACAGACTGTTTCTTGTCATGGTGCTTGGAAGGTGGTTCCGATGCCGGAATCCTATCGTAATCGCCTCAATATAACATCGTCAAATCTCAATTGGCAATGGGGTGGTGACATTCTCATGGGACAATTTGACGGTGGCTCTGCTCTGTCGCGTATAATGTAAACCTATGTATGACGTAGTATCTATGGGAGAATCCATGGTTGCCTTTGAGGCCCAGAGCTTTGGCCCGTTGAGGGAAGCTGAGGACTTCAAGAAGTGGGTGGGGGGTGCAGCAGACAACTTCATCATCGCGCTGGCGAGGCTCGGGTTCGACTGCGGCTGGTTCTGCAGAGTAGGGGATGACGAACTTGGCAGGTTCATAACGCGGTGGATACGTGGAGAAGGTGTTGATGTATCCCGTACGGTAGTTGATGCATCGAAACCGACAGGGCTTTTTCTTGTGGAAAGGCGTTCGCCTGAGAGCAATTTCAAGTGTCATTTCTATCGGAGTACCTCTGCGGCGACGAACCTCTGTCCTGATGATGTGGATGAAGAGTATGTGAAGCAGGCAAAGGTCATCTATCCCGAAGCTATGTTGACTTACATCAGCGATTCTGCTCGTGCAGCGGTTGAGAAGATGTTTGATCTTGGAATCAAGCATAACAAAATCATCATCTTTGATCCGAATCTCAGACTCACGATGATGAGCGTGGAGCAATGCAGGGAGATTCACATTCCTCTCATGCAGAAGGCGACGTATGTGTTGCCGGGAGAGGATGAATTGAGGAAGCTCATGGATGCTCCTGATATTCATTCAGCCATCAACAAGGCTCACTCGCTGGGTATTAAGAATATTGTCGTCAAGGCTGGTGCGGGAGGCGCGATCCTGGCACCGGATGGGCAGGAACCGAAACAGATACCGGGGTTCACCATGAAGAAGGCGGTGAGTGCCATGGGAGCAGGTGACTGCTTCGTCGGTGGATTCACTGCCGGTATTCTGAAGGGACAGCCTCTGGAGACGTGCGTCCGGTGGGCCAACGCGGTTGGTGCATTCAACACAACGGCCTACGGTCCGTTCCATGGCTGCCCGTCCTTTGAGGAGCTCCAATCGTTCCTTGCTGGCAAAGAGGAAATATCGCGCTAGAATACATGCTTATGAGGATATTCAATTCGAAGGAGGACCATAGATAGTGAAACCCAAGGACTTTCGCGGCATAATTCCACCGATTATGACTGCGTTTACGAAGGAAGGTGAAATCTACGAGAAGGGCACCAGGGAGATGGTGGACTTCATCGTACCCCATGTGCAGGGACTCTACCCTGTTGGCAGCTACGGCAGCGGTCCGATGATGTCGATTGCTGAGCGCAGGAAGACTGCAGAGATCATTATCGACCAGGTGAAGGGGCGTGTTCCCGTCATCGTCCATGTTGGTTGCTCTGACACCAAGAACGCGGTAGACCTTGCGAAGCATGCCGAGTCGATTGGAGCGGCGGCAGTTGGTGCGGTCACCCCCTACTACAACGAGTATGATCAGGAAGCCATCTATACTCACTACAAGGCGCTGCTTGACGCCGTAGGTATCCCGGTGTTCGTGTACAACAACCCGAAGCTCTCGGGCAACAAGATAGAGATGAGCACTATCAAGAAGCTCGTCAAAGACGGCATCGCGGGTATCAAAGATAGTACCTTCGACATGGTGAATTACTATCACACCGCGCTTGACCTGAAAGACTATCCTGACCTCAACCTCATTATCGGTACGGAGGCCATGCTGGTTGCCTGCTTTGATGCTGGCGCGCAGGCTGCCGTCACCGGTCTTGCCAATGTGTACCCTGACCTCATCGAGACGCTCTACAAGGACGTCCTCAGTGGCGACAGGGCCAAGATGATGGAGACCCAGAACCTGGTACTTGAAGTACGTCGAGTCACCAAGTATGCATTGACGGTTCCGGCCTGTCACGCGGTTCTGGATTTGCGAGGAGTTGACGCGGGCTACCCACGCCTACCGTTCCAGAAGGTCTCTCCCGAAGTCTACAAGAAGATTGAGGCCGGCCTGAAGGCGCTGAAGGTACTGTAGTCTCGCATTGAGATGCGTGTACTGAACCTGCATAGTTGGGATATCAGTACGACTGAAGCAGGTATTCTGCAGCGTGACCTGGCAACACGGGTTGTCAGGTCACGCTGTTCTTCTTTTCGGCCACTGCACATCGCCGGTGTTGATGTCTCGGTTGACCGTCTTCATGGCACAGCGAGGGCGGCTGTGGTGGTTCTTTCCTACCCCGGAATGCAGCCTGTGGAGACTCGAACTGTTGAGGGCTGTCTCTCGTGGCCGTATGTGCCCGGATTCCTCTCTTTTCGTGAGGCCCCATTGATTCTGTCTGCCTGCAGTGAATTGGATATCGTTCCAGACCTGCTGCTTGTGGATGGACAGGGCATCGCGCATCCTCGCGGTTTCGGCCTTGCATCGCACCTCGGGCTGTTCCTGGATATCCCTGCCGTGGGTTGTGCGAAATCCCTGCTGTGTGGCACTCATGCGTGTCTGGACACACACCGTGGAGCCACGGCCGAACTGACGTACAAGGGTGAGATAGTTGGAGCGGCAGTGCGTACGCGGACGGGAGTGAAACCAGTGTATGTCTCTATCGGACATAAGACTGACCTTGCGACTGCCGTCGAGTGGGTGCTACATTGCAGTGGTAGATATAGATTGCCGGAGCCGACACGGCTTGCCCACATCGCTGCTAGTGGCAGTGTGCGGTAGCGGAGGCACGATAGTCGGTACCTCTGGTGCATAAGGAGTTCCATTGTTCGAGATTCGAGACAACCTTGAAACCCTTCTTCGCCGCATTTCTGATGTCATGGTGCGACTTTGACATCGCTGGTGAAGAAAGCAACATAGCGGAACTGGAGAAGCAAGCATCTGACCCTGACATCTGGAAGGACCAGAGGAAGGGAAAGGCTCTGATGCTGAGTCTCAACGAGAAGAAGGGACTTGTGGCGTCGTGGCAGGGCATGGAGAAGAAGGCGTCAGACCTTCTTGACATGGTGAATCTCTCGCTGCTTGAGGAAGATGAGTCCATCAAAGAGGACCTTGGTGAAGAGGTTCAACATCTGTTGGAACAGTTTGAGAAGTATGAGACTCGGCTCATGCTTTCGGGCGAGTACGATGGTCACAATGCAGTGTGTGCGGTGCATGCAGGGGCGGGGGGGACTGAGTCTCAGGACTGGGCCAACATGATTCTTCGCATGTATCTCCTGTGGGCGGAGAAGCAAGGCTATGAGGCAGAGCTGCTGGAGGTGTCTGAGGGTGAGGAGGCAGGTATCAAGAGTGCCTATCTCAATATCCGTGGAGACCACGCGTATGGCTATCTGAAAAGCGAGCATGGTGTGCATCGCCTCGTTCGGCTCTCGCCTTTTGACGCGGACCACGCGAGACACACGTCGTTCGCACAGTTTGAGGTGATGCCAGAGGCGGACGAACAGGTTGACATGGACATTCCCGCGGATGAACTGCGGGTAGATACGTTCAAGTCGAGCGGCCCCGGCGGCCAGCACATGCAGAAGACGAGTAGTGCCGTTCGTATTACCCACCTTCCAAGTGGCATAACCGCAGTGTGTCAGAGTCAGCGGTCGCAACACCAGAACAAGGATGCGGCACTCAAGATTCTCTATGCTCGATTGCTGGAGGCTGATAGAGTCAAGCAGGAGCGTGAAAGAGCGCAGTTGAAGGGCGAACGCGTTGAGGCAGGGTGGGGAAACCAGATAAGGAGTTACGTACTGCATCCCTACAAAATGGTGAAAGACCACAGGACCGGGTTTGAGACCTCACGGGCTCAAGACGTGCTTGATGGAGCGCTCGATGGGTTCATCTCGGCCTATCTCAGGTCAAAAGTGGGAGAGTGATGATGATGAGGAGACTACTTCCGGCCATTATCCTGGTGCTGTGCTGCCTGCTGATTCCTCTTGCACCCGCGGCATCGGCGCCGGATTCACTTCACGTATTGGACAGTTCCGTCGATTCAGAATTCCCTCTGCGACTGGTCTTCTCCATCGAGGCGGAAAGCGGAAACCCGATTACCGACATCCGCCTCATGTATCAGATGGACAGGATGAACTATGCCAATGTGACGAGCGAGGCGTGGCCACAGTTCGAGCCTTCAACGATGGTCGACACGAGCTGGACGTGGGACATGCGGAGGGCAAGTCTTCCTCCCGGCGCTGCCATGACATATTGGTGGGAACTTCGTGATGCGGCAGGAGTCGTAGTCGAGACGATCCCTGAGAGAGTGGTTTTCAGCGATGATAGATATGAGTGGTCAACGCTGGATTCCGACTCTGTCAGTATCCACTGGTATGAGGGAGACGCTGGATTCGCCCAGGGACTCTCTGACGTGTGTGAAGAAGCCGTGGAAACACTTGCGCTGGATGTTGGTACCAGAATGGACAGGACGGTAGATGTGTATATCTACGCATCTTCGGCTGATTTGAGACAGTCGATGGTATATCCGCAGGAATGGACGGGTGGAGTGGCATTCACCGAATACGGAATCATAGCCATTGGCATAGGGCCGAGTAACCTGGATTGGGGAACCCGCGCCCTCCGGCATGAATTGACACACCTCGTTGTCCATGCGGCCACGTTCAGCCCTTTCGGTCAGTTGCCTACATGGCTGGATGAAGGCCTTGCTATGTACAACGAGGGAGAACCGGACGAATCGTTTGAGTCCCTCCTCTATTCCGCGGCAGGGCAGGACATGCTGATTTCTCTCAGGACGTTGAGTGGTCCGTTCTCCTCCGATTCACAGAAGGCGTACCTTTCCTATGCCGAGAGTGCAGATGTTGTTCGTTATCTGCTCGATGAACATGGCAGCACTGCCATGCATGATGCGCTCATGTACTTCAAAGGCGGCGAGACGATTGATGAGGCGTTGACCATGAGTTTTGGAATGGGGTTGGATGAGTTGGAAGAGGCCTGGCACGCATCGCTGGAGGGAGAACTCTCACATGCGTAGATTGTCCCTGCCTTGTCGAATGCGCGGAATCGTGGCAGCCGTCAGAGGTCGCCTTCCCATCATGACCGCTCTGGTCATGTGCTGTGTTGTCTGCTTGTCCGCCGTCGGGTGTCAGCCTGAAGTGACTCCCTCAATTGAGTCGGAATTGCACTTGTGGGATTCGGGGCCCATCACGCTGGACCCGGCGATATCTGGAGAGATGAGTTCACATTCCTACGTCATGAATCTGTATAGCGGTCTGGTGAAGCTCAACGCAGACCTTGAGACGGAGCCTGATATCGCTGTGTCGTGGACGGTTTCGGACGATGGCACGAGGTACACGTTTATCCTGAGAGAGGATGTCCGCTTCCATTCGGGGAAAGCCCTGACTGCCGATGACGTCAAGTTCTCCTGGGAGCGCGCCTGCAATCCTTCCACAGGTTCTCGCACGGCGGCAACGTACCTCGGTGACATAATCGGCGCCCGCGACGTAATGGAAGGCCGCGCAGCCGATATCTCCGGCGTAGAAGTGATTGATGACTACACGCTGCAAGTGGATATCGACAGCCCGAAGGCGTATTTCATCGACAAACTCACCTACCCGACCGCCTTTGTGGTTGATGCTGAAGCTGTCTCGCGGGGTTCAAACTGGTGGAGAGAGCCGGATGGGACAGGTCCATTTGAGATGGGTGAGTGGGATGAGGGGAGCCTTATTACCCTGATTCGGAATGCCGACTACTACGGTGAGCCGCCGGAGTTGGATGCCGTGTATTTTCACCTTCTTTCAGGGATTCCCATTGCCCTCTATGAGCAGGGTCAGATAGATGTGGTGTCCGTATCGACTGCCTACATGGACCAGGTGACTGACCCCGCGAATCCGGTGCATACCGAGTTGGTCTCAGCGCCGGAACTGAGTCTTTACTATATTGGATTCGATGTGACGAAACCTCCGTTCGATGATGTGTACGTTCGACAGGCGTTCTGCCATGCTGTTGACAGAGAGCGCATCGTGCGTGTCCTGTTCAAGGACAGCGTCCAGGTGGCGAGTGGCTATCTGCCTGCCGGGTTGCCGGGATATGACCCTGCGTTGCAGGCGTTCGAGTTCGACCCTGTCCTTGCCCGTGAGTTGCTCGGAAAGTCCTCGTATGGCTCTGCCGACCAGCTGCCTCCCGTCACCATAACCGTATCTGGCTATGCGAACTCGTTCCCCGAGTACATCGCCGCGGCTGTATTTGATTGGAGGGAGAACCTTGGAGTCGAAGTCTCTGTACGGCAATTGGAGTCCGAAGTGTTTCTCTACAATCTTGGGGATGAACGAGACGGATTGTTCTCCATGGGTTGGATAGCAGACTATCCTGATCCCTACAATTTCCTGGGCACACTTTTCGGCACCGGAGAGGAGAACAATGTTGGGGACTACTCAAACCCTGAGGTAGATGAGATGCTCGCGCGTGCTGCGGCAGAGCAGGATGACGCACTTCGTCTTGAGTTGTACAGGCAGGCGGAGCGAATCATTGTCGAGGATGCTCCCTGTTTGCCGCTGGTGTACGGTGCCAACCATGTGCTGGTGAAACCGTATGTCTCCGGCTATGTGCCCAGTCCTCTTGGCGTGCCGAACCTCTCAGTGGTGGGGGTCGACCGCCAGTAGTGTGGTGGGGTGGCACATCTCAGGAGCAAATCAGGTTCCGCCAGAGTTGTGACACCCTCTCTTCCAGGTCTTCCGGCGTGCCGTCGTTGTAGATGATGTCGTCGGCGTGTTGCATCTTCTCCCGCGCCGACATCTGTGCAGCGATTCGTGCCCTACTGACAGCTTTGGCCTGATTGCGGTCCTGGAGCAGTCGTTGGATGACGAGATTCTCCGGTGAGGCTACAAGCCATATCCTGTCAACCATGTCGTGCCACCCTGCCTCGATGAGAAGGGTTGCTTCCACTGCGGCCCACTCGTGCCCCTGTCTGCTGCATTGGGCCAGGAAGTCTTCCACCCTGCTTCTGGTTGCCGGATGCACGATTGTGTTCAACCGTTCGCGCGAGGCGGCATCGGAGAATACCATTCTGCCAAGTGAGCCCCTGTCGATTTCTCCTGCCGCGTCCAGGACATCGGGGCCGAATGTGGCCACGATGTCGCGCCAGACATCGGTGCCATGACGGTACGTCTTGTGTGCTTCCTTATCTGCATCGATGGTGGGACAACCTCGTTCACGGAGGAGACGACAGACGGTACTCTTGCCGCTGCCGATATTGCCCGTTACTCCCAGGACCTGCACGGCCTGAATTATAGGCTGCACAGCAGGAAAATGCTGCAGATATCATCTTTCGCGACGCTCAGGTGCGAGCCGTGCGATGGGGTGATTCCAGTGTATAATGAGTAGAGATGCAGCGGGAAGCTCTGCTCTTCGAGCAGCTATCCGGAAATCGAGTTCGATGCCACGTGTGCCAGTGGCGATGCATTGTCAATCTCGGCGAAGTTGGTGTGTGTCAAAGCCGTGTGAATCGTGATGGCACGATGTTCTCTTTGAACTACGGAGACATGTCTTCATTGGCGGTGGATCCCATCGAGAAGAAACCCCTCTTTCACTTCTACCCTGGAACACGTGTGTTCTCCGTTGGTGGTTGGGGCTGCAATTTTCATTGCGTACACTGCCAGAACTGGCAGATTGCCTGTACTGAACTGCCCTCTGAATCACGGTATCTCTCTCCAGAAGAACTGGTTCGACGTGCCCTGGAGCACAAGTGCGCCGGAATAGCGTGGACATATAATGAACCGTCCGTGTGGTTCGAGTACACCCTGGACGGTGCGAAGCTTGCGAAAGAGAACGGTCTCTACACCGTGTATGTCACAAACGGTTTTCTCACCGCGGAAGCGCTCGATGTCATTGGCCCGTGGCTGGATGCGTGGAGGGTGGACATCAAGGGGTTTTCCGATGCGGCCTACTCCCGGATTGCGAAGGTGCGGCACTGGAGGGGAATCCTGGACGTGGCGGCACGTGCTCGTGACTACTGGAAGATGCACGTCGAGGTGGTGACCAACATCATTCCAGGTATCAACGACGATGACGAGCAGTTGAGTGGCATAGCGCGGTGGATGTGCGATGAGTTGGGCGAGTTGACGCCGTGGCATGTGACCAGGTTCTTCCCGATGCACCATCTCCTGGATGTGCCCGCAACTCCTCTGTCGACAATCGAGCGTGCGGTCGCATTGGGGCGGTCTTCAGGATTGAAGTTTGTCTACTCCGGCAATGTGCCGGGACATGGCTCAGAAGACACGATATGCTACTCATGTGGTCAAATGAACGTGCGGCGCCGGGGATATGAAGCTGAGATTGTGGGACTGGATGGTGCATTCTGTGCGTTTTGTGGTGCCGACCTCAATTTCAGAATGACGGAAGCACAGTGAGGTCACCTGCCCGTTGTTCGTGACCGCATGTATGGTAGTAAGGACGGAGTAACGTGGTTGAAGAATTGCATCCCATTGCGCGGCTTGCAAAGGATACTGTAGAAGCATTCGTCAGGGATGGCAGAATCGCACATCTCCAGCCGACGGTTCCGGAGATGGCAACCAGGGCCGGCGTGTTCGTATCCATCCACAAGCGTGGTCGTCTGCGGGGTTGTATCGGTACGTTCGAGCCGACGAGACCAAATGTGGCCGAAGAGATCGTCGCCAATGCCGTCAGTTCGGCCTCTCGTGACCCTCGCTTTGCGCCCATCACTGAGGACGAACTCAGATCGCTGGACTACAGTGTTGATGTGCTGACACACCCGGAGCCTGTTCAGGACGAGGCGGAGTTGGACCCGCACAGATACGGCGTGATTGTGGAGAGTGGGTGGCGGAGAGGATTGTTGCTTCCGGACCTTGAAGGAGTCGATTCCGTGGAGCAACAGATAGAGATATGCCGGATGAAGGCGGGTATCTCTGCAGACGAACCGGTGAGACTATACCGATTCGAGGTTCGACGCTATAAGTGACACCCGCGTCGGGTGTCAATTCTTTTTTTGGAGGTTCTTCATAGATGGCCAGATTCGTGTTGATGCCAAAAGATACGGGCTTCTACGACCTGTTCGAGAAAGACACGGCCAACCTTGTCGTAGCCACGCAGGCCCTGGTGGACTTCTTCGATGAGGAGGATTCGGACCGTGAGTCGTGGGCCAGTGTGTTCAGGGCGTACGAAGAGCAGGGAGACGTCATTACTCATGAAATAATGAAGCGTCTTCATCGGACGTTTGTGACGCCCATCGACCGTGAGGACATCGCCGAATTGGCTCATGTTGTCGATACAGTCATGGATTTCATCGAGGCTGCTGCGCGCACGCTGGTGCTTTATCGCATGGACACACCTACACCGTACGCGCGGCAACTGGCGCGTATCGTGCAGGCCATTGCGGTCAAGTTGAATGAAGTCATGCCCTGCCTTCGGAACCGCAAGCAGTTCGCGCACATCCTGCGTGTCTGCGTTGAGATCAACAGCCTGGAGAACGACGCCGACGACGTGCATCATGCGGCCCAGGCTGAACTGTTCGAAACATGTGCGGATGCGCCGCTGGATGTCATCAAGTGGAGAGAGTTGTATCAGCATCTGGAAAACGCGACAGACATGGGTGAGGATGTGGCGAATATTCTTGAGGGCATTGTGTTGAAACATGCCTGATTCAACCATACTACTTGGTCTTGTGGTGGCTGCGGCCATCGGGTTCGCGGTTGCCAACGGAGCCAATGACGCAGCAAACTCCATCGCGACGGTTATCGGGACGCGCAATCTTTCTCCACGTGCTGCACTGATAATGGCCTCATGCTGCGAGTTTGCTGGTGCTGCAACCGGGACTGCGGTGGCCAGGACAATTGGTAAGGGAATCGTCATGCCCGAGGCATTGACGATGGGGTTGATCCTTGCGGGCGTGTCGGCAATCATTGTGTGGGCAGTGTTCGCGACACTGAACGGCATGCCAATCAGCCTGACGCATGGACTCGTGGCAGGGCTTGTGGGGGCCGCCTTCGCGCAGAGTGGTGGCTTAATCGTGAACTGGGCAGTGCTGGCCCGCGTATTCTCTGCCGTCGGCATCGCGCCTGTACTGGGCCTTGTTGGTGGCTACTGCGTCATGCTGGCAATCTCATGGCTGTTTCGTAGACAGAAACCTGCAAGTGTCAGAGTGGTGTTCAGTAAACTGGAAGTTGTGTCGGCCGGGTTCCTTGCGTACAGTCACGGGAAGAACGATGGCCAGATGCCGATAGGGCTCATTGCCATGGGCGTCATGGCCTACGGCGGCACGACTGAATTCAACATTCCGGTGTGGTCAATCCTCGTCTCGGCGGCGGCCATAAGTTTTGGTACTCTGGTTGGTGGTGCGCGGGTGATTCGGACCATCGGTCTGCGGATGACCACTCTGAGACCCTCCGGCGGATTCGCTGCCGAGTTTGCGGCTGGTTCGATAATTGAGGTGGCGTCTCACCTTGGAATACCGGTCAGCACAACACACTGCATGAGTTCAGCAATCATGGGCGTGGGGGCGACCAAACGCCTGTCGGCTGTGAGGTGGGGGATTGCTCGAAGCATCGTGATGACATGGGTCCTTACGTTCCCCGGGTGTGCGGTTCTGGGGTGGATATTCGGCATGCTGTTGCGGCCGATTGGATAAAGCTCACGGGCTGAGTCGCCCCTGTGGTGGCGCGGCTCAGCCCGTGTAGCAGTGCTCTACTAGAGAAGAGGCAGTTCTCTGCCAATCTCAGACAGTTGCTGTATCTTGCTGTGAGTCTCCTGTAGCTGGCCCTGGTGCTGTTCCGCGTACCGCGTTGCCTGCTCGTATATCTCGGCGATTCGGGGCACCACGGATAGCTGTGAGAGAATCAGTGTCAGGTCAATGAAGTGCTTCTCCCCGGGGAAGTCTCCGCCTCGGATGAGCGCGTTCGGTGCTATCTCGGCAATCGAATCGCTCACAGCCTTTACCATGTCCATGTTCATTTCCTTGGCTGGTCCGGACATGATGTAGATTGCCTTGGCCGCGTCTCTCGCGTTGACCGCGATGGACATGTCGCTGATGGCGGCATCGAGAGCCTGTGAGCCTCTGAAACTCTCAATGGCTTTGTCATTGAACTTGCTCTTGACGATTTCCCACGGGAATCTGAACGCGGGCAACTCGGCCCTGCCAATTCCGATGGTGGTCCATCCTTCGAAGGAAGCGATGAGGTCTCCTGCGTCGACGGTACGTGCACCCACGTACTTGCGCTTCGTTACCTCTCCCGCACACATCATGTCGAAGAAAGGCTCGGTGATAATCCGGTTAATCTTCTCCATGTTGTTGGCGATGCTGGAGTCCTTCTTGACGTAGCGCTGGTTGTCCGCGAGGAAGACCGCGTCTGCGACCTCGAATGTGGACTTGAGAGAGGTAGCGCTGTTGTAGACGCTTCTGGCCTCGCTGTACTGCTCATGTTCGAATGGCAGAACCGCAAGTGCGTAAACGGGCTTGTTGACGTAGCGCTCTTTCAACATCTTGACGATGACGGGAAGAGAACCGGAGCCTGTGCCGCCTGCGGTGCCGCCTACCACGAGAAATGCGTGCGTCTCATAGAAACGCTTCTCACTCTTGAGTGCATCGAGGATTTTGTCTCCGTCCTCTCGGGCGAGTTGTGCACCAAGTTCGTTTATCTTGCCCACTCCATGGCCAAGCGTCTGCCGCAGTCCCATGAGGACCCTGTGGGAGTAGTCGTTCTTGATGAACCGCAATCCCGAGAGGTCCGCCTGGTCCGTGTTGGCTGCTATGACTATTGGAGCGATGGTTGCTTTCCTCTCGGACTGTGCCTTGAGGTTCAGTCGTGCGAAATGGTCGGCAACCCTGCATCCACACTGTCCTAATCCTATAACCGCCAGTTTCATTTCATATCCTCCGTTTGACCTGAGTGACGCCCAGACCTCTGCCTAGTCATAGAGGCCAACCCTGTCTCTAATGATGAGAACGTATACCAGCGCGCCAATCAGTACCGCTGCGAGGGCAATGATGACTATCAGTGCCCACGTGGGCAGCAGACCTGCCTTGAAGCTGTTGGAAGTACTCCAGCCGCTGTCGTTCAGAGCTCCATCGATGGCCTTCACTCTCCAGTAGTACTTTCCGTACGGAAGAGATTCGGTCTCGGTCAGCGTGTAGCTCATTTCCGGTCCGGTCGCGGATACGATGATTGCACTGCCCTGTGCGATAAGCCCTGTCTTGGAGATAAGAACCTGGCTGAAATCTGGTGTGGTTGATATCTGAAGACCATAGGTGACGCCGCTCGGGTCATCCACGACTTTCCATGTCAGAGTGGGTGATACCTTTCCCAGAAGCCCGATACGGGTCCCATTGAGAGGGGTACTCGGCACCGGCTTCCCGGGGGCCGTGGATTCCATTGCGTATGTCAGTGTGAGAGTCGTGGAATCGAACGTGGCGGTCACGGTGTGGTCCGCCGTGTGAACGCTCTGAGTGTGAGTTGCTGCAAAGGAGACGCCCGCAAGGGTGCCCTTTGATGTTGTGGTGCCGGTTCCTTTGGTCACGCCATCGTACATGATGGTGACGGACGTGCTTGCGGGAAGACCCTTGGCAGCTACTTCAATCTGTGTGCCCACATTGCCGGTCGTGGGTTCCATGACGAAGGTTGGCTCCACCTCGAATGCTACATTATCGATATCTGCCTTCTTGGTGTCCTCGCCCTCGGCGTCAATTTCGTGGGTGCCCATGGCCGCTTCGGGAATCTGGACTGTCTTGCTGAATGCGCCGTCGCTACCCGCATCGAAGGTTGACCCGATGGAGTTGCCGTCAAACAGAATCTTGATGTCGTCCTCGTTCTCCTGGAAACCGCTTCCCGTCACTGTGATGGAGGACCCCACCACGCCGGTTTTCGGTTCGATGTTGATGCCTGCGTTCATCGTGAACGGGGCTGCATCGCAGTCATCTTCGTCAGTATCGTCGCCACCGGCGGTGATATCGTGCTCCCCTGCAGCAGCTGCGGGAACGATGAAGGTTCCTGTCCAGCTTCCGTATTCGTCGGAGGTGATGTCGTCAACCAGGTCGACGCTGTCGCCGTCGAAGAATATCTCGATGTCTTCCTCGTCACCGAAACCGGTGCCCTTGACCTCGACCACAGCCCCCATAGGGCCTTCGGCATCGTCGGGGTCGTCTATGTCTTCGTCGTTCACAGAGAGGACCTCGATGCTCGGCTCGACGGTGAAGGTCTTGGATTCTACTTCCGCGTCCTCGATGTCCTCATCGTCGTCCACGTCATTCCCGAGGTCATCGTTGACGATTGAGATTGTGTGGGCTCCGCCCACGCATTCGGGGACCGTGAACATGTCGCCATCCGTAGTGTACTCGTACCACTCATCTTCTCCCTCTTGTTGAGAGTCGAAGTCCCAGTCATCGCTGTCGTCCAGCACTTTGACCCATTCGTCATCGGCTATCTGGAAGTAGGCCCAGCCTTCGTCGTCACTGTCGGCATCGCCGGTCAGGTACAACTCCATACCCACAGGACCCTTGGTGGAAGGTTTGATGCTTATGCTTGTGGCGTCCTGGGCCGCAAATAGTGGCACTGCGGCCGCGGGCAGCATAAGGCCCGCTATCATTAGTGCGGCTAGCAAACGGGATAACACTCTCATGGGTGATGGACCTCCTTCAGTCATCATGGTTCACTACTAAGAACGCGGGACAATGCCAAAGGTAAACGGCTTGGCAGAAAATTCTTCCGGGAAGTTGAGAAGAGGACACAACCTTCGCGGGCAGGTCCCGCAGCAGTGCGCTCGTGACCATTCTTACTGCAATCTACCACACGTAGAAATGGGCGTCAACAGTCAGTTACAACTGTCAACAGATGGTGGAATTACGAACGATAGGCCTGTTGCTGCCGTCCGGCACAACAGGGAAACGGAAACCAGGCCGCTTGGATGAGTCTAGTCTCTGTTGAGGACCACAAGTCCTTTCTTGATAGCGATGACAACAGCTTGCGTCCGGGCATTCGCATTCAGCTTTCTCAAGATGGACGTGATGTGGTTCTTGATTGTCTGTTCCGTAACGTCAAGCTTGTCTGCAATCTGCTTGTTGAGGAATCCCTCTGCCATGTAGCGCAGGACTTCCATCTCTTTCGGCGTGAGCGGGGACATAAAACTCTCGGTCTCTTTCTGCCTTGAGAGTTCGTGGAACTGTTGCAGAATCTGCTCGGCGACGCGGGGCCTGGTGGTAAGGGTCTCGTTAATGGGGTGTTCGCCATTGGCACAACGGACAATTGCTCGTGAAAGCTCATCTGCGCTCGCGTTTCTTCCGAGGAAGGCGGATGCCTGAGCCTTGATTGCTTCATATACGTGGTCATCCTGCTGCGCGTCGGGAGAGAGGATAAGGATGGACACGCTGGGCGCACGTTGCTTGATAGCTTTGCACAGGCGCACGCTTTCAGCGAAGGCGACGTCGGAACCCAGTATGACTACATCAGGCATCAGGGAATCAATGGGGATGAGGACCGCGTCATCCAGAGTTGCGTCTCCGGCAATCTCAACGTCTGGCATGCGAGCCAGCGCTGCCCTGATGCCCTGCCTGTACATCGGCTGTTCATCGACGATAAACACTTTAGCCATCGAGGTGTCCTCCACTCACTGGTCTTCAATACCTGTGTCTTAGTTTATCACGTGCGTCTTGACATTCAAGAGGTAGCACATTCACTCATTGACTACTGCGCTGCAACTCCACACTACTATATCAGTCTGCGGCTCGGCGCGTATCTCAACCTGCAGGGAGCGTTCACTGGCGGCGCCTGATGGTATGTAGAGTTCAGGGGGAGTGTGCCATGATCGTATCGTCCACGTTCGACGTAGCTACCTTTTTTTCCTATAATGCGAACGGGTTCCACTGCCGTTGCTCCAGTCTCATGGGGCGCGCAGTGTCTGGAGAAATGAATGAATTCACATAAATCTATATCTGTTGCCGATGGAGTGTATTTCTATCTCTGGGTTGGACAGAGCATGAACTGCAATTCCGTTGTGCTCGCTCATGCGCTTGCCGGCGAGAAACCTCATGTGCTGATTGACCCCGGAATGACCGATGGATTCCCGGGCAGCGAACCTCTGGATAGTCTTGCTGCCTCAATGGCAACCGATGGACTCAAGATTGAGGACGTGGGAATGGTCATCGGGACGCATTGTCACCCTGATCATTTCCAGGCTGTCGACGAGGTGGTGCGCCGAAGCGGCGCACGTGTCGCACTGTCCGAAGTGGAGTATGACTTCCTCAAGGGGGATGGTAGAGGGTTCTACGGTTCCTTTGGTACCGCCGCCCCTACTGTTGTGCCGTCCATCCTGCTCCACGAGGGCACCCTTGATATCGGCTTCTCGAATGGGTGGAAGGTCGATGCTCTGATTGCGCCGGGGCACACGCCAGGGTCAGTCTGTCTCTATTTGAAGGACTCAAAGGTCCTCGTGAGTGGTGACGTGGTATTCCCGGGGAGCATCGGGAGGATGGACTTTACGGGTGGGAGCGTGTCCGCGATGAGGGAGAGCATTCGCAGGCTATCTGAATTGGACGTAGAGCATATTCTCTCAGGCCATAGTAGTGCTGGAGGCCCGCTGGTGTCCGGCAAGAACAATGTGGTGCGGAATTTTCAAATTGTGGGGACATTCTTCTAGACAGGGCATTCGGTGCCCTCCGTTGTGCCGAACGGAAGTGCCGCATGGAAATGGATGAGAGGATTCGAGATGCCATGTTGCGGACGGAGCTTGTCCGTTCCCCTCGCCGTCGTCTCTCCACCTTTGGAAGCACCACTGTTGACTACTACGTGGTCACTGAGCTTGCCGAGAGCATGAGTGCCGTCAGAGACGGCAAGGTGTTTGCCGAGCGCCCGAAGATTGTGACTCCCTACTATCTGCTGCATCTGGAGGGGTTCGGGGAAGGTTCGAGACGATATCTTGAAATGATGTCTGAAGAACACGGACGGCAACCTGGTATCTTCTATTCCTACAGGAACGAGCCAAGTTCGATGAGTGTGGTCTCGGAACCGGTTGCCGTTGTCCTCGGGAACATGAATGCGCGGCTTGATTCGGAGAATACTCCTCTGAGCGCAATCATAAGGGGCGTGGAGGATGTGTGGGACCTCGCGGTCATGATGTTCGTGTATGACCTTACCATGCGTGCGGTTGGAGGGCATGCCGCTGAGTTTCAACGGCGTGGCTTGCTGGATGTGGATGCTTCGGGTGTTCCCACTGCTGCCCGGCAGCAGATAGAGTCCCTCTTCGCCATGGTCAGGAGTGACCACTCAAGGGCGTCTGACCTCGTCACCGAGTTGAAGCGATGGGGTGTGTACGAAGAGTACGAGGACCGCTTCCTGTCACTTTTCAGAAAGTGAGAGGAAGGCGTTGCCCGCTACATCATCCCGAGATACCAGCGCAGGATTGCCTGACCCCATAGCAGCGCAATCATCGTGCCTGCCGCCAGAAAAGGGCCGAAGGGTATCGTCTCTTTCCTTCCCTTCTTGCGGAATACGAGCAGCACTATGCCGGACACTCCTCCCGTCACGATGCCCGCGAAGATGGCAACCATGATGAGCGGAAAGCCGGTGGCGGCACCCATGAATGCAGCGAACTTCACGTCTCCCCAGCCCATGCCTCCTCGTGACACCAGTGCCACAAGAAACAGCAGAACGAAACCTGTGGCCGCGCCAATGAGGGCACTCACGATGGGGTGTGGCCCGATGGTTCCCAGCCATTGCGGGGGAGCAATCGCGGCGACTGCCAGTGCCAGGACGAGTATTGGGGTTACAACCTTGTTCAGTATCAGCCCGTGCTCGAGGTCGATGACGAACACTATCGTGAGGATGCATGCGTACGCCGCAAGCAGCAGAAAGGTGCCGCTGGGGCCGTAGGCCAGGTAGAGACTTGCGAAAATCAGCCCTGTGACAACTTCAACGATGGGCATGCGACGTGGTATCTGTGCTCTACAGGAACCGCAACGTCCCTTGAGTACCAGGTAACTGATGACCGGCACGAGTTCGCGTGCGGTCAGTTGGCGCTTGCAGCCATCACAGTGGGAACGGCCTGAGGCAATCGACTCTCCTCTCGGAAGGCGGTCAATGCACACGTTGAGGAAACTGCCGACCGCAATACCAAGTGCTCCAGCGAGAATGGTGACAACCGTAGTCATGAAGTCCAATTGTGTCTGCAGTTCGCACGCGTGTCAACGGGTGCCGATGAAGTGACGGATGTGTGCCTTGTGGGAGCGCATCGACGTCACTGGATCGAATCTGGCTCATGACGGCAGTTCGCTTTGGCGTTGCTCCGTTGCGTGATTGTGCTCACCAGACGCTATGTCACTCGCCTTTGTGAGGTGTGATTAGGTTTGGTGAGGTCCCCGACCTTGGTACTGGGTTCTTGGGGGAGACGAAAGTAGCTTCAGCCTTGCGGACCATATGGGGATGGGAATGGAGGAGATTTCGTTGACAGTGTGTTCGTGCGCTCACTACTATGCAAGGGTATCGACAGGAACTGTGGGGTGTCCGGTCGATAGGTGAGTGCCAGGTGGTTTACCGGACGCACTCCGAGAATATAGATTAGTGGATTTGTAGTTAAGCAAGGGGGGTAACGAAATGGATTTGAAGAAACTTATCAAGGGGATCGGGCGCAGCGAGAAGGGCTTCACGCTCATCGAGCTGCTGGTGGTTGTGGCAATCCTTGGCGTCATTGCGGCAGTGGTAATCCTGAACATCGGTAGCTTCATCGGTTCCGGAACAGAAGAGGCCGCGAACACAGAGGCGCATCAGGTGTCCACGGCGGCAATCGCGTACATGACCGCCAACAGTCTGTCTACATTGGATGATACGACTGTGGAACCCGGTCAGACGACCGGCGTTGAGGCATACCTTCTGAACGCGAATGGGTTGCAGGCGACGTACACGCTGGACGGGACCGGCAAGATTACTGCTGCAGACAAGATTACCGATAGCAAGTGGGGCTCTCTCGTGTTCACTACGGGGGAATGGGCCGAACCCGCGGCTACCTAGTCTGACCGATAGCGCGGGAATGAATCACAGAGGGTGGTGGCCGCTTCAGGCCGCCACCCTCTACTCTGTCTGTTGAGTTATTCCGTCGATTCATCGTCTCTAATTGATTCTTTCGAACCTCATGACTCTTGTGTAGTGTTACGATTATCTGACCGAGCGCGGCGAAGGAACCCGCGTATGCGAAGTTTTGTGAACGTGCCCTTGTCCTCCTGGAAGTTGTAGGATGGACAACGGGTTCGAGGATGAAGACAGAATTGCTGGTTGGGTGTGACAATCGGTGAACGGGGGTCAATGAGTTGAAACTGGTCATCCAGATACCCTGCTACAGGGAAGAGAAAACGCTGGGAATCACTCTTGCCACCCTGCCCAGGCACGTTCCGGGGTTCGATGTAGTCGAGTGGTTGGTCATCGACGATGGGAGCGACGATGAGACAGTGCGCGTTGCCAGGGAAGCCGGCGCGGATCATGTGGTACGCCACATCCGCAACCAGGGGCTGGCGCGCGCGTTCATGACTGGTCTGGATACCTGTCTTCGCCTTGGGGCGGACGTAATCGTCAATACAGATGCGGATAACCAGTACAACGCTGATGACATTCCTGCTTTGGTTGCGCCTATCCGTGAAGGGCGCGCCGACATCGTGGTGGGCGCGCGGCCTATCGGGTCCATCTCGCACTTCTCGCCGGGCAAGAAGATGCTGCAGAAACTGGGCAGTTGGGTGGTTCGGATGGTGAGCAGTACTGATGTCCCTGACGCCCCCAGCGGTTTCAGGGCCTTCAGTCGCACGGCGGCGCAGCAGTTGATGGTGTTCAACGACTACACCTATACACTGGAGACCATCATCCAGGCGGGTCAGAAGAACATGGCAATCACCTGGGTGCCGATACGGGTCAATGAAGACCTCCGTCCGTCCAGGCTCGTGAAGAGCATTCCCTTGTATGTCTGGCGTTCCGTCTTCACGATCAGCAGAATCTTCGTAATCTACCGCCCGTTTCGCTTTTTCGGCACGATTGCCGCTGTGCTGATAGTCCCCGGCTTTCTGCTTGGGGTGCGGTATCTCTGGCTTCTGACGCAGGAGCCGGCGCCCGGCCACGTGCAGTCCCTCATCCTGGCAAGCATCCTTCTGGTGAGTGGCTTCACAACATTGCTTGCTGCGTTCTTGGCCGACCTGCTGGCTGCGAATCGGAAGCTGATGGAGGACCTCCGTTTCAGACTCCGTGTGGGGAATGATTACGTGGAAGGGCGTGGCAGGACGAAACGGAAGGAAGAGTAGGCATTGGCTCTGCTACCGCATGAGGAGTCGAAGACGAAGCGAGTTCTCTTTGTGACGCGCAAATGGCCTCCCGCGGTTGGAGGAATGGAGACCTACTCGGTCGAGCTTGTCAATGAATTGGCTCACTTGTGTGATCTGACTGTTCGCAAGCTGCACGGTCGCCGGGATGGGCGGCCCCCATCCTTCGTGGCGCTGCTTCACTTCACACTGCTGTCGACAATCGCAATCGCCATGGGGAAGCGTTTCGACGTGATCCACGTAGGCGACCTCGTCCTTTGGCCGCTCAGTGTCATTGCTCACATCTTTCAGAGATCAGCCAGAGTGGTCATAGCCTCGCATGGTACGGACATAGGTTTCACAAGGTGCAAAGGAACCGTGCCATTCATCTATCGACGGTATCTTGCCCTCGCGGTTAGAGTCTGCCCCCGGAAGCTGCGAGTTATCGCGAACTCGCACTACACAGCAGTTTGCTGTCGTGCGGTGGGGTTTCGTGACGTGGTGGTGATTGCGCCAGGGGTTTCCGCGCCCGCTGCCGTTGAAGGTGCATCTGAAGCGGTGGAGCCGTACGTCCTCTACGTTGGCCGTCTTGCACGGCGGAAGGGTGCGGGATGGTTTGCTCAATACGTGCTGCCTCTCCTTGCCTCTGAAATCAAGTTGCTGGTGGTTGGTCCACCGTGGGATGATTCCGAGTGGCGGGCAGTCTCTGGCAACTCCCGCGTTGAGTACAGAGGTGCTGTTACCTGCCGCGAAGAACTGAGGCAGCTACGGCGCAAAGCGCTGGCGGTGATTGTGCCGAACGTCCCGACAGGGCTTGATTTCGAGGGGTTTGGCCTCACCGCTCTTGAAGCGGCTGCGGATGGGGGCGTCCTCTTGGCCAGCGGCATAGAAGGCATTGTGGACGCAGTAGTCGATGGAGAGACAGGGTTCTTGCTGCCCGCTCTTGATGCCCGCGCGTGGGCGTCGAAGGTATCGGAGATCAGCCAGTGGTCCCTCAACGAGCGCACGTCATTTGTGCGACAATCCAGGAGAGTGATACGCACCAGGTATTCGTGGTCCCGTGTCGCGTGCGAGACACTTGAATACTACCGTGTGCCGGGAAGAGAGTTGTGAAGCCTGACCGACGTTCACATGCAGTTCTAGGTCGAGCCTCGAGAGAAGCGAAGGCACGGAAGATCGAATCGCTGGTGAGGAAACACTCCGTCGGTCCATTCAGGCGGGTACTGGATGTTGGCACAGGATCGGGGTTCGTTGCGAACTACCTGTACAGGATGGGCTATGGCACGCTTGGAATCCATGCTGTTGACGTGATTGACGAACGGCAAGTCACGGACGGTTTTCACTTCCAGCTAGTGAAAGAAACAAGTCTTCCGTTTCCTGATGGGTTCTTCGATCTTATCGTATCGAATCACGTCGTGGAGCATCTAGGTTCAGAGGATGTTCAGATTCGGCATGTTGAAGAGGTGTACCGCTGTCTTGAGCCACGGGGGATTCTCTACTTCGCCGTTCCCAATCGATGGCAACTGGTCGAACCACACTACAGGCTCCCCTTCTTGAGCTGGCTGTCGCACAGTGCAGCATCTGCCTATGTCCGTCTCTTTCGACGTGGTTCTCACTATGACTGCTGTACCTTGTCCAGGTCGGAGGCCATACGTCTGTTGGGCCGGGCGGGATTCACAGTCAACGAAGTGACGCTGGATGCCATACCAGTACTGGTGGCAATCGAAGGTGGTGCCGCGTGGAAACGAACCGTGGCTAGATTACCCAGAGGGGTCCTTGGGGTGTTTGCACCGTTCATGCCCACGTTGATATTCATCTGCACGAGGCCCGACAGTTGAATGACGCAAGTCACTCGAATCATGTCTACAGAGCCGTAGGTACTGCCATCGCGCTGTCTGCGACAGCATTCTTCGTTGTCTACGCGAAGCGGAATTTTCAGAATATCCCGGCAGTGAACTGGGAGGGGGCATCCTCTACTATCGCCGTCTTCTCAGTGACATTGGCTGTGCTGCTTACCGCGGTAGGAGGGTCAATCTGGTTGCGCTTGCTGAGAGACAACGGCGTTGCAGTATCATGGAAGAGGGCACAGGCCATATTTTCTGTCGCCCAGTTTGCGAAGTATCTGCCCGGGAATGTGGGGCAGTATGTCAGCCGTGTTTCTCTGGCTCGCGAGGCAGGGATTCCCGTTTCTGTCACCGTTCGAATCATGTTGATGGAGTCCCTGTGGGTGGTTGGTGTTGCAGCCGTGCTGAGTCTTGTCGCGCTCCTGCTGTTCGTTGACACGTCATTGACAGGCTGGTCTTCGACTTTGGGACCGCCTGGAATCGCTCTACTCGCATTCGTCACAATCGTCGCGCCATGGGCTGCAATACGGTTTGTGAATGCCTATCTCCCCGGAGTGGCGAGACGTGTCTCTGTGGAAGGGCGGATACCTGAGCCAGGTCTTCGGACTGCACTACTTGTCGCAGCCCTCTTTGGGGCTTGCTTCTTGCTAGCGGGGTTGATTTTGAAGCTGCAGGCGCGGTGGTTGTTCGGGGTTACGGATGGAAGTGTGGTGGAACTCACGTGCATATTTTCGGTCGCGTGGGTTGCCGGTTACCTGACGCCGGGTGCGCCGGGAGGTATGGGAGTTCGTGAGGCGATGATGGTACTTCTGCTTCCGCCTGTCGTTGGGAGTGGGGTGGCTGTTGGTCTTGGCATCACATTGAGAATTGCCACTACTCTGGGTGATGCCGTAGCTTTCGCAATTGGCATGGCCATGAGACATCGGCTGAACAAATCAGGATCCGTGGAGGATTCTCGATGACAACTGCGATGAGCTGTAATGAGAGACGCGAATAGTGTGGGGTATCAGAGCGCTACGTAGAATGGCAGGCATCCTGATGGCATGGTTCACGGGTTGGAAGCGGCGTCCTGTGTGGACCATAGCGGCTGCTGTGTTCTGTCTGTTCTGGCTGGTCAGCAGCAGATATACAGGGCCTGCCTATCTAAGCGACGAAATTGGCTATCTCGGGCATGCTGCCCTGCTGGCAGGCTACGTCATCGATGGGGCCAGCAGCTGGCATGCAGGCTACTCGCTACTGCTCGCGCCGCTGTTCAGAGTCTTCTCCGAGCCAGGACAGATCTGGCAGGCCGTGATGGCGCTCAATGCAGCAATGTGGGCGGCTTCCTTTCTCATGTTGATGCACATGGTGGCCCGATTCTTCCCGGACCACACGACCTCACGTCGCATCCTGGCTGTTGCCGTGGCTGCCGCTTACCCGACCTGGTTGACCATGTCAGGGTATGCGTTCCCAACTACGGCCATCGTCCTTGTCTTCATGATCTCAGTGATAACAGCCGTAAACGTTAACTTGCAACATCCATGGTCCGTCATTCCCCATTCTCTGGCGGTGGGCTTTCTCTATTGGGTCCACCCTACAGGATTGGCCGTGGCCGCGGCGTCCACACTCACGCTGGCGATTGTCACCTTCAGAAAGACGCAGTTCGTCTCGCTGTCAGTCCACATCGCCCTCGTGACCATCTTGATAGTCGTCTACAGTCAGGGGTTGCACCCGTGGCTGCTTGACGTGGGAACAGCACCCGGCTTCCCTTCCAACGAGCACTACCAGTCCTATGCCTCAGTGCTGCCGCATTTCGCCAGGCCCGAGTTCTGGTTCAGGACAGCAGTAGCAGCTCTGGGCCAGCTATCGTATCTCACCATAGGCAGCTTCGGGCTGGCCGTGTTCGGTTTCGTTCAGTTCGTCCGTCTGGCCCGGGAGCACCTCCAAGGTACGTCCTCAAAGGACGTCCGCGGAGACGGAGCCATCGGTTATACGTCACTGTTTGTCCTGCTGTCCATCGTGGGTGTCATCTTCATGGGTAGTGCTGGCTTCTCTGCCAGCGACTCTACGCCTAGGGTCGACCAGTGGATCTACGGGCGCTATGACGAGGGGGTGCTGCTGCCGTTTCTAGCCATCGGGTTCCTGGCAGACAGCCGGCGCCGGTGGCTTCCTCTGCTGGCGGGAGGACTCCTTGCGTGCGGCGCACTGCTTGCAGTGACCACCGCACCTGTGAAGACCAGCAACCTGGTGACCACGATTTCCTTCTGGCCGCAGTATCTGGTCGAGGCGCCAAACTACCTTCTCTGGATGGCCGTCGGGGCGCTGGGCGTGTTTGTGTTCCAGGTTGCAAGGCAGGAGGGGAGAGTGGGGAAGACGGTGGCACTGAGTCTGCTAATCGGCGCCTGTGTGCTTTCGGATTTGAATGGTCAGCTACATCATGACTACAAGCTTGAGATGAACGAACCCACGGGGTTTGTGGGGATTGTGAGAGAGAGTTTCGAGCCCGGTTCATGTGTAGGTTTCAATCCCGAGATGTCGGCTGACGCTGTTCTCTTCCAGCGACAACGGTTTCAGCTTCACCTCTTCTATCTCTATGATTACGCCTATCAGCGGATGTATGTTGGAGACTGGCTCAAGACGTGCGACGGCCCTTTGCTTACCTATGACGTGGATGAGTTGCGGGACATCCCCGGGGTGGTCCTATTGGGACAGGAGGTGCGGTCCGGGCTGTACGTCGTCGCGAAGGACAGAGACGAGGGGTTCCTGATACCCACCGAAGCTCTCACCGAACGCACTTTCTACCGTGCGGATGGCTGGTCGTTGAGACAGGACCTGTACTGCTACGGACAATCCTTGACAAGGTTACCCTCGCAAGTCGGTTCATTCCGCGATAGTACGGTTGTGTCGACCGGGCGCGCAGGATTCCTGGTGTACGGCCCCAATGTTGCCATGAGCGCCGGTGAATACAGGCTGGTTGTGAGCGGGTCTGCCCCCGTAGTTGCATCGGCGTTCGTCGACGTTGTATCTGGTGTGGGCAACGAGCAGCATGCGCGGTCCGCGCTTTCAGCTACGACGGGGGACGCGACGGGTGTCCTGGCTTCGGGTCACGTGTTCTTGGACAGAGATGTGGTGGATCTCGAGGTGCGCGTGTATGTGGGGTCTGACGACGCGGTTCGGTTGACCGGTTACGAGCTGGTTCCCGCAGACAGCGCGCCGGCATCTTCCCCGCAAAGAGCCGTAGAATGAGAGCGAGCGCAATCGTGTTGTTTCAACGCCATACGGGTAGACCTCGGTACACGGCAGGAATGGGGCGTCGATGATGCATCCCGGAAACGCGTTCCACGTGATGAGCGAGAATCTGAGGCTGTGGGTTTGCAGAAGGCGTGTGCGGCCCGTATGGATTATCGCAGCCGCGGTTTTCTGTGTCTTCTGGTTGGTCAGTCGCCGGTATGTGGGGCCCACGTTCATGAACGATGAGATTGGCTACCTGTCGCACGCGGCGCTACTTGCGGGCTATCCTATCGATGGAGCTAGCAGTTATCACGCTGGCTACTCGCTCTTGCTTGCACCTTTATTCAGGCTCTCTCCTGACCCTGTGGCAACCTGGCAGGGAGTAATGGTGCTGAATGCAATGATGTGGTCCGCCTCTTCCGTGCTGCTGTTCCGTGTTTTGGACCGTCTGTTCGCCCATCGTCCGTTGCCGCACCGCTGCGCTGCCGTTGCCATCGCCATGCTCTACCCAACATGGTTGGCGATGTGCGGCTACGCATTCGCAACCACAGCCATCGTTCTGGTGTTCATGGCAGCGGTGCTTGCCGCGATGCACGTCGACGTACGAAGAAAGCCGTGGTCCGTGGTCCCGCATAGCCTGGCAGTCGGTCTTCTGTACTGGGTTCATCCTACTGGTTTGGCGGTGGTGGTGGCCTCCACGCTTGGCTTAGCTGTGCTTTGTGCGCGCAGAAGACATCTGGGACCTTTGGCGTTACATATGCTGGTGGTACTCCTACTGATTTTCGTGTACAGAGAGGGCGTACACCAGTGGTTGCTCGATGTGGGGACAGCACCTGGCTTTCCTACTCAGGAGCACTATGCCTCATATGTGGAGATGCTCTCTCATCTGACCAGAGGAGAGTTCTGGTTTGAAACGCTGGCAGGCGCTCTGGGGCAGATGGCGTCCCTGGTGGTGGGCAGCCTGGGGCTCTTGGTTGTCGGCATCCTGGAGGCGGCTCGTCGAACAAAGGAAAGTCTTTCGGGCGATCGTTCCAGCACAACCGAACAGAGCGAGGCCAAAGGATTCTTGTGCCTGTTTGTTGTGTTGGCACTTGTGGCGGTCATCCTCCTAGGTAGCGCCTCCTTTTCAGCAGGTGGGCGCACTCGTATTGATCACTGGATATACGCACGATATGCGGAGGGTGTGCTGTTGCCGCTCCTGGCGATTGGCTGCTTCGGAGTGTTCAGGCGAAGGTTGGCACTGGTTACGACCGGTGCGCTGGTTATAGGTGGTGTGGTACTGGTTGCGGTCGCGGACCCGGGCTTCAGTAATAAGGTCGTGAATACCATCTCGTTCTGGCCTCAGTATCTAGTTCCTGTAGCCAACTATCTGATCTGGATGACGATCGGCGGAATCGGTACATTTCTGTTTCTTGTGGCTGGTGGACAAAGGGGGATTGGCAGGTGCGCAGCGATTGCTCTACTGTTCTGTATGTCGGTGCTGTCTACATTGAACGCGATTGATTCTCACGAATCGCTGTTCGAGGGCTATAGCCAGCCAACGGGATTGCTTGAGATAGTGAGAACCAACTATGAGCGGGGTTCCTGCGTGGGTTTTAATCCTGACTTGCCGGAACACGGGGGCCTCTTTCACCAGCATCGTTTCAATCTCTACTTGTTCTACCTGCACGATTATGCGTATCGGCGGATGCAGGTGGACGACTGGGTGCAAAACTGCGCGGGGCCATTACTCACCTATGATATCGACCAACTGAGAGACGCGCCCGGCGTTGTGCTCCTGGGTCAGGAAGTGTGGTCTGGCTTGTACCTGATGGCAAAAGAGAGAGACCAGGGTTTTCTTATGCCCTACGAAGCGCCTACAGAGCGAACCTTCCTTCCTCCCGCGGAGTGCTCGTTGGGGCAGGGTCTGTATCGCTACGGAGAGCAACTGGCCGCGTTGCCTTCTGAGCCAGGTGCCTATCATGATGGTTCGGTGGTGTCGACCGGTCATTCAGGCTTCCTGGTATTTGGCCCGTACGTCCCTTTGAACGCAGGCGAGTACATGCTCGTTGTGAAGGGGACTGCCCGTAGCGTTCCCTCGGGGTGGGTCGATGTTGTCTCCTCTTTGGGGCAAGTACAGCACGCGAGATTCGCACTCTCGTCCACGAAGGAGGGTGAGACGGGTATACTGACCTCGGGACGCGTGTCCCTGGATGAAGACGTGCTCGACCTGGAGGTACGTGTGTATGTGGAGGCAGACGATGAGATTCTCCTCGGAGGCTATGAACTGGTTCCCGCCGATGTCGCGGTTTCGACTTCACAAGGAAGCTGAGCTCAAGGAGAGAGGATGAACATTACAGTCTTTGGCACTGGCTATGTCGGCCTTGTTGTTGGAGCGTGCCTGGCTGATGGAGGCCATGACGTGGTGTGCGTGGATGTTGATGAGTCCAGGGTCGCAGCCCTGCAGAATGGCAAGGTTCCTATCTATGAGCCGGGCCTTGAATCCATGGTGGGCCGCACCCTTGCGGAAGGTCACTTGCAGTTCACCACAGACACTGCACGTGCCGTGGAATTCGGGCAATTGCTCTTCATCGCAGTGGGTACTCCCCCCGATGACGATGGCTCGGTTGATTTGAACCAGGTGCTGGATGTGGCAGCTGCAATAGGGAAGCACATGCAGACCTGTCAGGTCATCGTGATCAAGTCGACTGTGCCCGTGGGCACTGCGGACACAGTCAGAGATGTCATTACGTTGGCTCTTGCCAGACGTGGCGTTGAATTGAGCTTCGACGTATGCTCCAACCCCGAGTTCCTCAAAGAGGGCAGCGCGATAGAGGACTTCACTAGGGCGGCACGAATCGTGGTCGGTACCGATTCAGTGAGAGTCCGCGAGGTGATGCTGGAGTGCTATGCCCCGTACAACCGTAAGCAGTACAAGATGGTCTTCATGGACGTGCGGTCAGCAGAACTGACGAAATACGCCGCCAACGCCATGTTGGCGACCAAGATCAGCTTCATGAACGAAGTGGCGAATCTCGCCGAGCGAGTGGGGGCCGATGTGGAGCAGGTGCGCAGAGGAATCGGCTCGGACCCCCGCATCGGCTACGATTTCATCTATCCAGGCTGCGGATTTGGTGGTTCCTGCCTGCCGAAGGACTTGCAGGCTCTAATTCGAACTGCGGACAAGGCGAGCTGTGACACATCCATACTGCGTGCCGTTGAGACGGTGAACCGACGACAAAAGGGTGTGCTGTTTGAGAAGCTGAACCACGCGTTCGGAGGCGAACTGCGAGGAAAGACGATAGCGGTATGGGGGTTGGCCTTCAAAGCGAATACGGATGACATGCGCGAAGCGCCCAGCCGGACACTATTGGAGGCGTTGTGGTCTGCCGGGGCGAGCGTGCAGGCGTTTGATCCTGCGGCCATGGAGGAAGCTGAACGAATCTACGGGCGAAGAGAGGACCTGCGACTGGTCCGCAATAGGGACGATGCGGTGGTGGGTGCCGACGCTCTTGTCATCTGCACCGAATGGAATGTGTTCCGCACGGTGGAGTTTGGCTGGCTGAGATCCCAATTGCGTCAGCCTGTAGTGGTGGATGGACGCAACCTGTTTGAGCCTCGTGAGATGAGAAGGGCCGGCATTCGCTACTACGCAGTGGGACGAGGTGAATATGCACCATCAGCCTAGTTGTACAACTCGAGATGCAGCACAAGTCCATTCGGATCAGGATTGATTCAAAGTAGAAGATGGACGAGCAGATATGGACGCGGACGACCGAACACGAGTCCTGAAGACAGCAACGCGCATGCAGGTATGATGAAGTGCATGGTTGGACAGACGATCTACCCTAACCTAGCAGAACTCTGCGTCGTAGCCGCACTCATGACACAGTAGAAGCTGTTTATCTTCACTGGCAGGGGAGGGCGAGGCTGATCGCGCAGCACCTCCAGCAACCTCGGATTGTGAAGACTAATTTCAAACCGCAGGTGATTCAGAGAGCAGATACTTTGTGCAGTCCTGCGTCTTTGTGTGGCAGATACGGAATCACTGCAGTTGAGACAGAGGGTTTTCTTCAATGGCAGTGCAGACCGAAGTGCCGCGACACTTGCTCCGTTCGTCGTGCTCATTCAGCGCGAGAAGAAGGTTGGTTGAGCCCCAAGTCGTCTTGGTGGGAAGCGTGCAGCGCACAAGTCGCGTCTGGAAAATGCCACGCGCGCTGTTGTCTTCGCGTGACGAACGCGAAGCTGCGCCATGGAAGATGCGGCCTTCGAGAGCACCATGTGAGGGGGCGCTAGCGCAGGTGGGAGAAGTGGCCTCCGGCTATCTCCTCAACCTCGTCTCTGTTGTGGCTGAACTCCAGGAGCGTGTTCGCGTCGATGATGCCTTGAACGTAGAGTCGCGCCAGCGACTGGTCCATCGTTGTCATGCCAGACCTGGTGTTCGTGCGGATGACGTTGTGAAGCTGGTGTATCTTGCCCTCACGCACCAGGTTTCTGACGGCTGAGTTGCCGAGCATGATTTCCACGGCGGCTATGCGGCCCGCACCTGACGCACGGGGAACCAGCGTCTGTCCAAGGACAGCAATCAGTGTGGCTGCAAGACGTATCTGAGCGAGATAGCGCTGTTCCGGCGGGAACAGTCCAACGACGCGGTCGATGGCCTCAGGGGCACCGGTTGCATGGCCAGTAGTGAGCACGAGATGACCGGTTTCCGCCACCGTCAACGCCGCCTGTGCTGTCTCAATATCGCGCATCTCTCCAACGAGGATGACGTCAGGGTCCTGTCGCAGCACGTGCTTGAGTGCAGTCGAGAATGAGAGAGTATCCGTTCCGAGCTGACGCTGCGTGATTGCAGAAGCAGCATTCGTGTGAGTGTATTCGATCGGGTCCTCGATGGTAACTACGTGGCATGTGCGGTGGTGGTTGATGTGGTTTATCATCGTGGCAAGGGAGGTCGTCTTTCCACTTCCTGTGGGGCCCGAGGCGATGACAAGCCCGTGCTGTCTCATGGCGAGGTCTCTGTAGACGTCTGGTAGGTCCAGTCCCTCTATCGTGGGTACGTTTGCAGGCAGCAACCGGATGGCAAAGCTGATATCTCCTCTCTGGCGGGCGGCGTTGCAGCGTAGCCTTCCCACATCGTCGAGGGCCATGCCGAAGTCCAGTTCAAGATTGGTGGCGAACTCCTCCTGCTGTGCAGGCGTGGTCATGTTCAGGAATGCCGCATGGACGTCATCCGATGTGAGAGCCTGGTATCCGTCAAGCGGCTGCAATGCTCCGTCTATTCGGGCCATCGGGGGAGCACCCACGAAGAGATGAAGGTCAGAGGCATTGTGTGCCTGTGCCAGTCGTAGAAGCGAGAGAATGTCTGTCATCGTGCGATTCTCCTGGCCCTTGCTTATCGGGGGCAAGACTCTTGGAGACATGGCGGACTCTACGTCTGTCAGTCGATACTCAGCGTATCCTTGTACAGGACAAGGTCAAATGCTGTCTTAATGCCGTCAACGGCCATGCTGGTGATCACAACGTACTCGAATCGTCCCGATGCACGGAGTTGCCGTGCGTACGAGAATATGGATTCCTCCGTCCCTCCCCAGCCACTCACGTTGATAACGGAGATGTCGTGGGTGACCTTCTCCAGATTGATGCTCGATGGAGTCCGATGTATCTCTCCAAGGTCAACGTTGATCTCGGCCTTGGTCGTGTCATAGTTGCGCAGTTCTCTCTCGAGCTCTGTCGTTCTTACTTCCTTGTCTTCTGTCTCGATCATCAGCGCGGCCTGTTCAGCCTCCAGCGCCTGTCTGCGGCCTGACAGTTGCTCTCCGAGAGAAAGCGCAAGCTGGTTGAGGGCGACGGCCTCGTCCTTGAGTGCCTGTGTATGGTGCCATGAGTTGAGGACGAAATAGCCTCCGAGTACCACGCACGCGATGCTCACGGCAAGCGCCGGAGGGTACAACAGTTCTGACATGGGACGTGGTTTGGGTTGATACGACAGTGGAAGGGCATTGAAGTTTATTCTCGCATACGGGGTAGCCCCTTTCCCTGCGGACTCTTTGAGTCCGAGTCCGATTGCAGGGAGATAGGATTGAGCAGCGAATCCATCGGCCTCGTCAACCGGGGTCTTCACAGGCTCGATGCGTCTCTCCACCATCCCCAGCAGTTTGGGCCACAGCTCCGGTTTTTCGGTCAATCTTCCTGCAACCAGTATGGGTATGGCATCGGCGATGGGCTTGTCCGCATGGCCGGAGTTGTAGAAGGTCATCGCTCGTTGGAGTTCCTGACGTGTTATGGTCAGGCTTGCTTCCTCCAGGTCTCCAGATGGAACGGCTATGCTGCGGATAACCTCGGGAAGCCCGTCCATCTTCACGATGATGTCAAGCGTCGATGGCTGCAGGTCGATGATGAGCGCGTTGGTCTCAGCGACAGCCCTGCAGATTGCAATTGGTGAGACGTCCATCAAGTACGGGTTCAGCCCAGCCTGCCGCAACGTACGAATGAGTCCGTCGACCGTATTGCGGGATGAGGCAACCACGTAGGCGAGCGTCTCTCCGGGCTTCGACGGCAGGGCCTGCCACGCGATGTAGAGCTGGTCAACCGGCATACCGAATGCCCTGCTCGCTTCGCGAGACACTGCTTCCTGCAGCAGGCCGCCCGGCAACTCTGGCAGCGTGATGTAGCGATAGAGGCAGTTGATTCCACTGATGCCGGCGACCACGCGACGGGCACCGATGCCTTGGGCAGCCCACAGGGCTCGAATCCTGCGCGCGACTTCGGCCTCATCGACTATGAGGCCGTCACGCACGAGGCCGGCGTCCAGGGGTTCAGTGAACCACTGTTTTGGCCGTCTTCCACTCAAACCAAGGACACGGATGGCCGAGTCGTCAACGTAGATGGAAACCGCGTCACGTGCCATCTGCTAGGCCCCTCCACTGGGAAGGTAGAGTACCCTCAGTTGCATAGTGGAGGTGCAACCCTCCGTCGGCACAGTCTCAGTCGTGCCGGTATCACTATCAGTTACTTCTGTCGGACGCGGCATCGTCATGTCAACGAAGTCGATGATGCCGGTCTCGAACTCGTCGCCGAACTTGATGATGAAATTGAGAATCTGCGGTGGAACGGGAGCCTCAACGTCGATGGACACGATGTAGCTGTGGAATGTCTCGCTGCCCATCTCCGCCACCTGTGGGCCTGCGCAGGTGAGGCTGGTAATAGTCACTTCTGAAGTTTTCGCTGCGTCATAGAGCGCTTCTTCAATCTCAATGGAATGAACATAGCTGAGGTACTTCGCTCTCAGTGTCCCATAGCGCCGGTCAGCGCTCTCGGCTCGTGAACTGAGGTCTGCTATCTCTGCTTCAAGCTCGTCAAGGTTGACTGCCCTGAATGTCTCGATGGTCTGATTCGAGTGGGCGATGTTGGTGAGGTGGTTCGCCTGCTCCTCTTTCAACCGGCCATAGTAGAAGTAGCCTGTGACGAGCAGGACAACCACTATACCGATGGTGAGAATCCATCGGACGGCCGGACTTGGACTGGGCAGTCGTGCCATATATACAGTTTCCGTTCAGAACGTGCGATTCAGTGTAGTGGCGATACCTCAACAAGTCAATAGCTTTGAATACGCGAGCCATCGGTCTGCGATTCTGCCTGCCTCCGACAGTCTGACGGCCTTGTTGGTGTGCCGCGTGAGGGAGCTTTTGAACAAAAACGCGGGGAGAAGCGGTGTCGCACACTCTGAGGGTTCACCTCTTTCCTGTGTGAGAATTGAACGCAGCTTCACCAGCGTTCGCACAGAATCGCGTGAATCCGGCAGGAGAGCACACAACAATCCACAGTCACTGCAGCGCAGTGCCAGTCAAATGGCTAGAGAATCTCGTACGTGTTGATGACCGCTCCGCCCACGGCAAACTCCGGACAATCAGGGGGAGCAGGGGTGGTGCCGTCCCAGTCCAGATGGACAGTACCGTGGTTTGAGAACTTGTGGAAGGATGTGGTCAGCACGACGCCGGCTCCAATGTAGATGTCACCACACTCATCCTTGTTGTCGAGGTCAATGAGAACGGTAGCGCTGGTGCCGGTGGTGGCCACAAAAATATCGCCCGTTTCCACCTGCCCGTGGTACACGATGTCTGAGTGTTCGCCGTCGTCCAGCATGAGGTATATGTCCCCTGCAAGTGTGGAGTGGGCCAGCATATCTACGTTGCCGCCTGCGCAGATGTTACCTGTCACTGTTGTCTGCGCGTGTTGAGTGAAGTCGCCATGTACCGAGACATCGCCGTCGACGTCCGTCTGGGCGTTCATCGTGAAGTCGCCCGTGACTACTACATCTCCGGTGATTGAGTCGTGTGCCTGGAGTGAGCCATCGCCATCGACGAACACGTCTCCCTCATAGTCGCCGCCGGGGAGGCCCTCATAGGCCCCTGGCGCCGCCCACACCTGCGAGAGCACGGTGGTTGTTCCGTAAGGACCTGTGGCGACCGAATCGATACGGTAGTAGTTGGAGCCAAGGGCTGGCAGTGGCTGGACCGTGACGGTCACGGTTGCTCTGTTGATTACGTACGGGTCGCGTGAGCCGGTCCCGTTAATCTCGTCCCAGTCCCAGTACATGTTGTCGACATGCCCGTTGACGAGCCAGAAGAGACCTTCTTCAATGCCGGAGTCGGCAGCATAGAGCTCTTCCGCTCTGCTCTCTGTTGCCGTGCTGGCCTGGAGACTCGTGTATCCGTGGCCGAGCGTAGGGGTGATGAGGAGCATTCCAATGGCAAGTAGCACCAGGATGAGAGGGAGGACTATCCCCTCTTCATTCTGTCGGAACTTCCGAATAGTGCTTCTGATGATGTTCATGTGTGCCACTTCCCACTGCGTCACTCGTCTTGGCTATGCTACCACCCTTTTATTTGCAGGTATAACTCCCTCCGGGGGGCGAAGCAGGAAATTGGTACTCTCCCCGAAGGGAAATTGGTCCTGTATCGGTTCAGTATGGCCAGTGAAGGGGAAGCAGTCTCTATGTGGGTGGGGCATCCGACCGAGGCTTGGCTTCGAAAGTGCGAGTCGCCGTGTACTCGCGTGCCGTCGCGGCCACCGTCACGGTGAGGACTGTGCCGGAGTAAGTGCATGAAGTGAGGGATGCGTCGATGTACTCGCCCACAATCGTTGTGGCAGTTGCGCCACCGTTGACTGCATCTCTTTGCAGGAGTTTGAGAGAGCTGGAAGGCGAGTCCACCATGGTATAGGTCACCGAGTTACTGGTCCCGTCAATGCTCTGCCATGCGAGTACCAGCGGGAATCCGGAAGGATTGACCAGGTTCGGCGAAATAGCTTGTGAGGTGAGTGTATCCCGCGTTATCCAGTGCTCTACGGAGCGCACCTGTGTGATTGCGAGCTGTCCGTCGGTCGATTGTCGGCTTGCGTTCAGAAGTTGGAACGTCGCGCCAACCGCCGCCGCCCCCATCGCGCCTATTATGGCTATGGCGATGAGGAGTTCAATCAGAGTCAGTCCTGACTGGCTTCTCAGGGCAACTCTCGACCGAACCGAGGCACCGGCGACTGCCCTTCCCTGGAGGATGGTGAGACGCCGGTGGATGCTATCTGTCGACCTCATAGTCCTCCATCGTGAAAATCACTTGGCCGTCGCGTCGTGCGACTGCCGTGATTGTGCGTATCCCTTCATCGGGACCTCCAGTGCCATCGAGGTCGATGTCGCTGACCCCCGCGATGTCCACGGAGTACCCTTCGTACTCAGCGGGAAGAAGCGGTGGTGGTGATGTGGCCCACCATGACGGCGCCTGGGAGGTGCTTCTCTCTGTGGTGCTGACCGAGTATGCCCAGTCGTTCTCCGAGTAGGGCTGATCTTTGATGTACTCAATCTCGCTCTTCACGAGAGTGAGTGTTGCCGACTTCTCTTCCGATATCCTTGCGGCCTGAAGCGCCGTGTACATCGCTCCGAGGAACGTTGTGGCAATCATTCCAAGCAGAGCGAGAGCGATAAGGACCTCTATGAGTATCTGGCCCTTCTCGTGCCGGCGCGTGGCCGTGATCTGCTTCATCCGCCGCACATCGCCTTTCAAGGTTGCGCTCCTTCTACTAGAAAGCAGCTCCAAATATCGAGTACATTGCAGACAGCATTGCAATGGCGATGAAGCCGACGATTCCACCGATGATGATGGTCATCGTGGGTGTCAGCATGGCAATCATCGCCTTGGTCTTCTCATCAGAGTCCGCTTCGTAGCTCTCTGCCACCGTCGTGAGCGTGTGGTCCAGGTTGCCTGTTTCTTCGCCGACGGCTGTCATCTGCACCATGAGCGGGAGGAACAGGTCGTTTCTCCTCATGGGGCCTGACAGTCCTGCCCCTGCAATCATGCCCTGTTGTACGTCAACGAATGCCTGCCGCATCGCCTTGTTGGTCGTGCCTTGTATGATGAGGGTCATCGCATCCGGGAGTGGCAGACCGCTGCCATACAAAAGAGAGAGACTACGACTGCAGTTTGCCAGTTCGTTCAGTAGATTGATGCGTCCGATGCGGGGCATTGTGAGCATCAGTCGTGCCCACTGCATGCTTCCCGACGGCGTACGGGTGTAGATGAATCCCACTGCAACCACTATACCAGCCCCCATCGCGACGAAGAATCCGTAGTTCTGCGTCCACTCCGTGAAGGCGAGCAGGGCACGAGTAGCGGCAGGGAGTTCTGCGTCAAAAGACGAGTACAGGCCCGTGAACGCCGGCAACACGTAGGTGACCATGATTGCGATGACCCCTATGGCTACGAGTATGACCACAAAGGGATAGGTCAATGCGTTCTTCACGCTCTTCCTGGTCACGTAGGCCCGTTCCAGATAGTCGGCTGCCCTTCTCAGGACAACTTCCAGCGTTCCTGTTCGCTCTCCTACTGCAACCAGTCGGTAGTACAGGGCAGAGAAGACCTTCTTGTGGTGGCTCATCGCTTCCGAAAGAGGCACTCCACCACGCACGTCTGATACCACGTCGGCGAGGACCTTCTTGAGATGCTTGTTGTCTGCCTGTGCTTCAAGGAGTTCCATGGATGTCACCACATCAGTGCCTGACTCAAGAAGCAAGGCAAGCTGCCGGGAGAACATGATGATTTCGAGGGGTTTGATTCCCGACGTGAGTTCCATGGATAGCTTGTCAGACTGAAAAAGCGGCACCCGTTCTTTCAAGGTGAGAACGCTGTAGCCACTGTACGAAAGCATGTCGGCGGCGGCGCCTTCACTCGTTGCCGTCAACTTGCCTTTGACGACGGAGTTATCCTGTGTGCGTGCGACGTATTGATACTCCATATTCCCGGTCCTATTCGATGAAGTACGCACTCTTGAGGACTTCTGCCGGAGTGGTGATGCCCTGCTTCACCTTCATCATGCCGTCCTTCATCAAGCTTATCATGCCATCTTCAATGGCTTGATTTCTGACCTCTGTCGTACTTGCGCCCTTCAGTATCATCATGCGCACTCTGTCACCGATCGGCATTACCTCGAACATCCCAATCCTGCCCTTGTATCCTGTATGGCCGCACAGGTCGCATCCTTCACCGTACACGAACTTCTGTCTGTGCTCTCCAGTCTCGTTGTGGTAGGCGAGTTGTTCCATCAGAGTGCCTTCTCTTTCTACCTTGCATTCGGGGCAGACCTTGCGTGCCATTCTCTGGGCAACCACTCCGATGACTGAAGATGAGACGAGAAACGGCTCTATCCCGAGGTCCAGGAGGCGGAAGACGACGCCCGTTGCGTCATTTGCATGGATGGAGGACAACACCAGATGTCCTGTGAGTGCGGACTGAACCGCGATACGGGCAGTCTCGCCGTCACGTATCTCTCCTACTAGAATGGTGTCAGGGTCCAGTCTCAGGATGGAACGCAGGCCACCGGCGAAGGTCAGTCCCGCCTTCGGATTGACTTGTATCTGACTGATGCCATCGAAGCGGTACTCGACCGGGTCCTCAATGGTGATAATCTTGTGCGTTGCTTTCTCCATCTGGTTGATGGATGCGTAGAGCGTGGTCGTCTTGCCCGAGCCGGTAGGCCCACTGACCAGTATCATCCCGAAGGAGACCTTCAGCATGTTCTCGTACTGAGCCAGTGACTCTCTTGAGAAGCCGAGCTGAGGAAGGTCTATGAGCCCCAGTGACTTGTCGAGGAGTCGCATTACCGTGGCCTCGCCGTGAACGGTGGGGACGGTTGCGACGCGAACGTCTATCTCTCGCCCCTTGTTGTCGGTTGAGAACTGTCCGTCCTGAGGCCTGAGATGATCGGCGATGTTCATATCCGCAAGTATCTTGATGCGGGACGTGAGAGGGAGATGAATCTTGAGTGGCAGGGACATGACCTCGTGAAGAGCGCCGTCCACACGGTAGCGAACCTGCAGCTTGTTCTCTTGAGGCTCAAGGTGGACGTCTGATGCACGTGCCTTGGCTGCTTCATCAATGATGAGTCTCAGTGCACTCGCCACAGGTGTGTCTTTCGCGGCCTCTATGAGGGATTGTTCGTCGAGGCCCTGGTTTACGCCCTCTATGCGCGATATCTGCTCTTCTATCTGCCCGAAGCCTCTGTAGTTCATGTCTATCGCGTCGCGCACCTCGCGCTGCGTCGAGGCGATAGGTTCGATTCTCATCCTGCATTGAAGCCCGAGGGCTTCAAGCGCGAAGATATCGGACGGATTCGCCATTGCCACCTGTAGCGAGCCGTTCACGATGGCAATGGGGACAACCTCGAACTTGCGGGCCATTGATTCTGGAATGAGGTTGAGCGCCTCGGGTTGGGGGCGCGTCTTGATAGTCCGCTTCTGGACAACTTTGCTGTCGAGAATGTGCTCGACAGCCGTCTGTAGTCCTCCCTCGAGCGGCGCCTCTACGTCAGGCTGTTCTTCACCCGGAGAGGTCATGGATACGGTCAGCACTCGAATCTGTTGAAGAGTCGCGAACTGTTGCGCCTCAGGCGTCAGGGGGCCACTCACAAGCAAGACTTTCTGCAGAATCCCTGCGTCGAATGACTTCGCATCGAAGACTGATATCCGGCTGAGCGTGACGTTGTCTTCGTGAATCTCGTCGATGGCGATACGGTTGTTGATGATGCCATCATCGTACGTTGCTATCGCGTCAAAGACGTATTCTGCCCCTGAACGTCCCGTGACACTGGCGTTTCTGCTGATGCTGTAGCCAAGTGTGGCCAGTGAACTTAACACGCGTGTGCGGTTGTCCCACTCGGTGATGCTCGTCGCCTCGGGGGATGTCGATGGAACCGGTGTGTCCAGCAATATCTCAAGGTCATTCTCGTTCAGGACGCGTACGCGCTGGTTCTGAGCGAATCGCTCCGACACGCTATCAAGTCTGGGGAACGCCAGAAAGACCTTGTGCCTTATGCCGCAGTCGTAGCATATGTCGTCGAAGGAGAAGACCGCACTTAATCCCAAATCACCTTCGTCGGCAACGTCAGCGCCTATCGCAATGGTGTACGTGGCAAACCCATCCTCACGTGTTGCCAGTCTGTCGAACACATGCACTGCGCCCGACCTTCCCGTGCGACTGGCTTCCTCTTCGTTCTGGCTGACGACATAGCCCTGCTGCGTGAGCCGGTCGGCGAACCGCTCGACGAGTTCCGCTACGTGAGGTACCTGCGTACGTGACATAGCGCTATGTTAGCATAGGAATTGCGGTGTCAACATCGATTGATGTCGCTATTGACAAACGCTCCCGCTGACAAGACAATTAACATATCTATGGCTAAGAGGCGGCTCTTCCCTTTGCTCCTGTGCCTCCTTGTCTTGTCGCCCTCTTTCGGTTCCATCGTCCTGTCACCCTCTATCGTTCGTGCTGACCGCGAGTCGTTGCTGTGGTCAACGGTGCGCACGCCGAGCGATGACGACTTCATGGTGGTCCCCCCGAGTGAGGTCAGTGTGCTCGTTCTTGGTTCTTCCACTATCTGGTACGCGGCCGATATCTCGAACGAAAAACTGTATTCGACGGTGGATGCAGGACTATCGTGGGAGGACGACATTCTGGCCGCCCTGCTTGATGCTGACCCCGAACCGGTGTTGCCTGTCTGGGATATCGCGGTTGCGCCTGATGACCCCGAATTCGTTGCGGTTGTGACAGGCAACTCGGACGGCATTCGCCAGGAGGTCTATGTCTCCGAGGATGGCGGTGAAACGTGGGTTTGTGCCCATCTCGCCAGCACAACGGGCTGGGATGTCACGCTGCAGGTGAGCGACATCGCGGTTTCCCCTCTCTACGGTGACGATGTTCGCGATATCGCTGTGTGTACCCGCAACCCTGCCGATGCGCTCGTTGCTGGAGATGTCTGGGTAACTCATGCGGCGCTCCTCAGTGTGTGGGCGGCGCAGGATGTTGATGCCGGCGTTGGCATGGATGTGAGCTGTGTTGAGTTCTCTCCTGGCTATGCGTGGGATGAGACCATTGTGTGCGTCGCCAGTGATGCCGATGATACGTATCTGTGGACCGGTTACCGCGACACGGATGACAACTCGACTCTATGGAATGTGACCACTCCTGACTATTTCGAGATATCCGAACTCGATGAGGATTCTCCGTCTGAGAGTGAACTGACGTACTGTGAGCTGGTGCTGCCCCCTGACTATTCAGGAGACATGTCGTCAGGTCGCCAGGTGTATGTGACCTACGTCTCTGACACTGAATACGACGATGTCTACTGGGTGGACGACAATGAGGTGAACCGCCTCAATGCTGCCCGCGGCACTGACATGGAACTGGCCTCCGTGGCCTACTACAGGGGCACACTAATGGTTGGCGAGGTTGCCGCGTGCGCTATGCCTGAGTGTCCGCCGGGACGTGCTGCTGTCTGGGTCTGTCTTGAGCCGGAGGCCAATTTTCCCCAATGGTATGAACCGGAGAAGAAGCCTTCGGGTGGCTACGGCACTGGCATTGCCAACGCCCACGTGTCTTTCACCCTGGACGGTAGATGGGCCATCTGTGCGACCAGCAGTAATGAAGTGGTGACTCCCGCAGACTGGGCAGACGCGAGCAAGTGGACGGGCAACGGCTCGGGAAACCCGGATGAGAGTGCCGTATCACGGAGTGACTCGGGATACAGCTACCTGTATTGGAATCAGATAAGCCTTATCGACACGGATATTGAGAATCTGCGGGACTACTCTCTGTGGCTCGAGGGAGACCTGGATGAGGATGACGAAGGGAATGTGGTGTACCTCTCTTCCAGCGGTAGCGGTCTTGACAGTATCTGGCGAACGCGCGCAGCGCTGGTCGACGACCTTGGGTTGCGGTGGGAGCGCGTGGACTACACCCGTGAGGCGGGACATGACGACATAATCATGCGCCGTACTCCTGCGGACAGCCCTGATGATGCCGTCTTCTACGCTATCCGTGACACCAGTTTCGCCTACAAGTCGCTTGATGAAGGCCGCAGCTGGGAGCTTGTCCGGGATTGCCCGAATATCACCGACCTCGCTATCGTGGATAGTGAGCGGCTCTACGTGCTTGATGACTACTACTTGAATATTGCTCAGTGGACCAAGATACGCCGCTGGTACGTGTGGGAGTGGACCAGGGACATCGACACGGGACTCAAGTCAGGTTACTCACTCGCATATGACGGCGACACCCACGTATTCGTGGGTGACAACGGTGACGAAGGTGAGATAGCACAGTCGACGGATGGAGGAGCGACGTTCGAGGTGCTTGACGCTTTGCCTGAACTGGGACCTGTGCATATGGTGGTTGACGCCGATTTTGCGCGAAACAAGCTCCTGTATGCTGCAACGGAAAATGGGGCGAGTGCGGTCTACAGATGGGTGGTTGGTGGCAGCACTGAATGGGAGACGTTGAATCCTCCTGATTCCGGGTTTACCGGGATTGTGCACACGGCGGGCGTGCTCTACAGCACGTTCGGCGAGGGAGTGGACCGCACACTGGTGCCTCGTGCTGACACGGTACTTACTATTGATTGGGATAGACTGACGGTAGGCCTCTCTTCCGGTGTTGATTTCAGGGCGAGTACGCTCAGGTCAACGGAGTTGGAAGGAGTGGAACTGTGGTCCATCGATGTGCGCGAGTATGACTATGATGCAGAAGAGGGGTGTCTCTGGGTGTTCTGGGACTCGTTTGCGCGTCCGACACCATGGCCCACCTCACCGGCAATCGGCGAAGTGCTTCCATGTAATCCGTGCGCATGTGATGCCTGTCCATTCTGTTTCGAATGGAAAGAGCTTCCCAAAGCTGAGATATATGAGTTGTGGGTGGCGATGGATGAGCAGTTCCGCCACGTGCTCCTTCAGATAGATGGAATCGACCCCGTGTGCTGCGACGCACCGGGGCTCTGTTATTTCGAAATTCCGTACGACTTCGGATGCGGCGAGACGTACTACTGGCGAGTGAGGGCGACGGGAACGACGGAGGGCGAGGCGGTTCACACCCGCTGGTCCCCGTCTATGCACTTCATCGTTGCCGCGGGAACGACGGTCCACAGCATGCACATCGCGCCGCAGATTGATGCGCCGGAGCCGGGGGCCCAGAACATTGTCAGGACGGCAGGCTTCTCCTGGACGGGATTTCCTCCAACTACCGAATATGAGTTCGTCCTTGCAGAAGACGATGCATTCGAGTTCGTGGTCATACGAGAGGAGTTGGACAGGACGGCCTACGTGTATCCCGGGGAACTCGAATGGGGCACGACGTATTTCTGGCGGGTGAGGGCAGTTGAGCCGGCCCCTAGTGAATGGGCAATCGCCTCATTCTCAGTGATTGGGGCTCCACAAAAGGCTTTCTCACCAGAGCCATCCCCTCTTGCAGGTTTGTCTTCCGGCATGCCGACAGACTCCATGTCGGTCTGGGTATGGCTGGTGATAGGGCTGCTGGCGCTTCTGAATGTGCTCATCATCGTCTGGATTTTCGTGAGTAGGCGGACGGATAGTCGCCGCTGAAGACGATCGTCTCCTTCTGACTAAGCCTCGTTGCACGCCCGTTCACGCTGCCTTCTCATTTCCAGGATATGAACACGCGGAATCTCAGTGAGATTCGGACGTGTGCGGAAGATGTTCTTGAAGGAAAACCTGACGGAATAGAACTTTGTTCTATTGACAAGCGGGTTGCGTATGGTAAAGTGGTAGCCGTACTTTAGTCACGTTCAGGCTCTGTATGAACAAGAGACGCTCAAACATCGAAATTATCGCGGAGATGCTGAGAGTCGGCGAAAACGGCGCTGGCAAGACAGAGATCATGTACAGCGTCAACATGAGTTACGCACAGCTGCAGAAGTATCTGAAGTACCTTCTGGGTCATGACCTGATTCACAAGGTAGAAGTGGGGAATCCGGGCGTGCGATATCATGTGACGGAGAAAGGCGCCGACCTTCTTAAGAGCATTGATGCGGTTATGGGCTTGCTTGATGTTGATATGTGAGCCGGTGACCGGACAGGCTGCCCTACACGCCAGCACATAGCCTGAGCAAGGAGGAAGTAACTGCAATGCCCGAGAAGAGAATGCTGGTAGTTGAAGCCGACCTGGTGAAGAAGATCGACGAGAACAGGGGTGACCTGAGTAGATCAGAGTTTATTGACCTCCTTATTGAAGGTCAGTTGGATGAGAAGGATGACGCTGCAGGCGTGAAAGGACACCTTCTGGATGATGATGCGGTTACTCGTGATGAGTTCCTGCAATTCCAGGAAGGGGCGAAGGAACTGCTCAGGAGCTTCCTCGATTTCTTCATCAACTATGGACTTGAGTTGGGCAAGGGTCCCCGGGATGAGGAGTTTGAACAGCTTAGCCGCAAGTTGAGAACTCTTTCTCGCAATCACCAGGACTGATTTCTATTTCAACCTAGCTACGCAAGAGCGGGCATCCCCCACCGGGTGCCCGCTTTCTTTGTGGGATTTTCTCCCGTGTTTCTTTCGTCTTCAATCGTGCACTAGAACTATCTTCTAGACGATAGTCTCTTCACAAGGCGCATGACAATGGTCATAGTTACCAACGTCCGGCAATGTGCTGGTTGTCGGGCGATGTCCGGAAGACTGTGCGTGACCTGCGAGAGTAGAACTTGGAGGTGCAATGACGACGATGAGACCTATTGACCTTCTTCGTGCCGGGAAGAAAGAAGAGTTGTGGCGGATGTGCTGCGGATTCCTGGACCTGAATATCGAACAGTACATGGTCATTCAGCGCAGGCTGATGGCCGAGCAACTGGATTACCTGAAGAAAAGCGAACTCGGACGAAAAGTCATGCGCGGCGCCCTGCCTTCGACAATAGAGGAGTTTCGTGCCGTAGTGCCACTGACCACCTATGGTGACTACATTCCTGAATTGACAGGCATGAAAGACGAGACATTGCCTCTCCCGGCTGCCCAGTGGGTACGGACATCCGGGTACACGGGCAAGTATGAAGTGAAATGGATCCCGATGTCGGAGCGTTTCGTAGAGGAATTGGAAAAACTGTGTTGCGCAATTGTCATTCTTTGCCTCTGCAATCACAGAGGTGACATGTCGAAGGTGAAGGAGCACCTCAGGGTTCTTTCCACGTTCGCGTCACCTCCGTACGCGTCCGGGGTGATTGCAGCTCTTCTGCAGCAGTCCGTCAATTGTGATTTCCTGCCGCAGAATGCTGCCGAGTTGTCATTCCCTGACAAGGTGAAGAAGGGTTTTGCTGAGGCTCTGTCTGTGGGGATGGACGGATTCGGAGGTCTCCCTTCTGTTCTTGTAACCGTTGGAGAGCAGTTGAAGGACCACTCCCGTAAGATGGACAAGAAGGCGCTGCTGCGGAATGGCCCTGCCCTGCGCCGTGTTGTGCGGGGAGTCCTGAGGAGCAAGCTGGCAAGGCGTCCCATGCTGCCACGTGACCTCTGGACGGTGAAGGGCATTCTTGGAGGAGGTACGGATTCTGCGGTATTCAAGGCACGCATCGCAGAACTCTGGGGCAGAGTCCCGCTTGAGTTGTATGCGGGTTCGGAGGGTGGCATCTATGCGGTCCAGGCCTGGGACCGGAATACGATGACATTCACGCCAAACCTGAACTTCTACGAGTTCATACCGGAGCGCGAGCATTTCAAGTGGCAACTCGACAACTCCTATGTCCCGAAGACTGTCCTGCTGGATGAAGTGAAGGCCGGCGAGGCATACGAGGTCGTCATAACGAACCTTCACGGCGGAGCGCTCACGCGCTACCGCATCGGCGATGTGGTCCGAATCGTGTCTCTTGAGGGCGAAGAATCGGGCATTGCACTGCCGCAGATGGTGTTTGAACGTCGTGCTGATGACCTGATTGACATCGCCGGCTTCGGGCGTCTTACGGAGCGTGTTATCTGGGAGGCAATCGAGAAGACAGAGGTCCCCTATGTGGACTGGACCGCACGGAAAGAGTTTGTGGACGGCCGTGCACTCCTTCATGTGTACATGGAGCCTTCACAATCACCCGCCCCGTCCGAGGCAAGCTACATGTCGAATCTGTACGAGCGCTTCAAGGAGCTTGATAAACAGTACAACTTCAACATCTATGCGATATTCGGAGAGGAAGAGGAGCCACCGGAGGACCTTCCTTTGCTGGTTTCATATCTCCCTTCCGGGGCGTTTGCCAGGTACATCACCAGGCGCCAGAATGAAGGTGCGGACCTGGGTCATCTGAAGCCCCCGCATATCAATCCTTCCGATGAGGTGTTGTCGGTGTTGCTTGAGCGCGCAGTCGAAGTTGAGCGTGTTGCCGCAAAGACTGTGGAGCGTGTTCCTGCGTAGAGATATGCACGTTCTGTTGCTTCTAAACGAAGGGGTGGGCCCTGGTGGCCCGCCCCTTTTTTGGCAACGTCCCGCCGTGCCGCCTCGGTTTCTTGCCGCGAGCGAGGCTGCGTGTTGCGGGAACACATCCGTGCGTCGTATCCGCTGCAGCGTTTCTTCCCTGTATTGACGGAGAACACCGGTGTGCCATAATTGGCCCATGAATAGCCATGTGGTTATTCCCCTTATTGCGTGTATCGCCTATGTGCCGCTCGCCCTGGTGTTGCTTTCAAACCGCCCATGGGGCAGGCAGCACAAGCTGCTTGTGTCCTTCGTGGTGGCAGCTTTCGCGTGGAGTCTGACCGACTTTGTGGCGCGTAGCGACTATCTGCTGGATGACAAGCGGCTACTGTCGCAGATAGTGATCTCTGTGGCAATCCTGGCCATCGTGCAGTTCTACTACTTCATGCGGTGCTATTTCAGCAAGTCCGTGACCCGAATGCCGATTGCATATGCATTCGTGATCGCGTGTATTGCGATGTGTATTCTGGAGGTCATTCCTACGTCGGTCGTCGTGACTTCTGAAGGACTGACTGTTCACTACGGCCTTCCGCTTCTTGTGCTTTCCGCCATCATGCTGGTTTCGCTGGCGGGCAACGCGCTCGCGAGCCTGTTTCGGTGCTATCGACAATCGACAGAGGCTGCTGAACGCAACCAGTTTCTGTATCTCCTTCTGGCAACAACGGCCTTGAGTCTCTTCGTGCTTTCTTCCTTCATGCCGTCCGGGGGCAGTTATCCGATTGCTCATGTAGGAAACCTGCTGGTGGCTGGAATCCTCAGCTACGCAGTGGTGGCTCACAGACTGCTGGACATCAGGGTGTTCATGAGGAGAGGGATTGTCCTCGTTGGGCTCTATGGTGGTGGCATCGTCATTCTGTTGTTGCTACTGGGCATGCTGCATGTGCTGTTTGGCGTTCGCTATGACCCTGTTACCGTGCTCCTGGTGGTTGGCCTGGGCGTCCCTCTCATCTTCCTCTTCACCAATGTCGTCAGGGACGCGCTGAAGCGGAAAGTGGAGCAGCTATTCGTCGGAGACCAGTATGAAGTGCGGCAGGAGATGTTTGAGTTCTTTGACCGCATCTATGATGTTCCTACCCTGGAGCAGTTCGGCGTGCAGCTCGTGTCGCTGCTTGCACGTTCAGTTGATGCAGTGAGGGCGTACCTGCTCCTGCCTGACGGAAAGGAGGGTGACTTTGTTGTTCACTTCGCGTACCCACGGGCATCTGCCGATGGCGAAGACATCACGCTCACCGTCAATCATGACAGCCCTTTGCTTACATGGTTGAAGCGTGAAGGACAGTTCCTTCCAGTGAGATTTCTGAGTATATTGCCCGAGTTCCAGTCATTGTGGAAAAGGGAGCGCGATGATGTCCACATGTCTCAAGTTGAGTTGTTCATGCCCGTTGAGAACGGAGGGGAGGTGGTGGGAATCCTGGCCGTGGGGGCAAAGGCGAGAGGGAAGCCATATCTGGTCGAAGACATAGAATTGATGCGTACTGCTGCCAGTCGTGTTGCGGCCAGCATGGAGAAACAGTATCTCTACGAGCAGTTGCAGAAGCAGGAGACCGAATTGACTCTTCTCAATACCATGGCTCTCGTGGTCAGTTCCAGCCTGGACATACAGGACATATTCATGGGCTTCTCCAGTGAACTTCGAAAAGTTGTCCCGCTCGACTATGCTGCTGTTGCGCTCGTCGATGATGACAGAATCCGTCTACACGCCGTCTATGGAGACGTGGCTGCATCAGAAATCGCTCAGATGTCTCATTCATTGCAGGGCACTGCGACCGAGTGGATCTGCCAGAACAGGAAGTCGGTATATCAGCCTGATATCCAGGCCTCCACGTCATACTGGCCGGACACTCACTACGTCCGTGAGGGCATCCGCTCCGTGGCACACCTACCGCTCATCGTGCGCGGTGAAGTCATGGGAACCCTGATAGTTGCGAGCGGAAAGGCCGACGTCTACCGTGAAGCAGATATTCACCTGCTGGAGCAGGTGGCACGCCAGATTGCAACGCCTATTGAGAACGCGACCTTGTATGCCAGGGCGGAGCAGAGAAGCCGTATCGATGAGCTGACGGGCCTCTTCAACCGGCGTCATTTCGAGGAGAGGTTGAGGGAGGAAGTTGCCAGACACTCACGGCATGACGGTTTCTTCTCGTTATTGATGGTGGACCTCGACTACTTCAAGGCCCACAACGACATGTATGGCCACCCTTCCGGCGACAAACTGCTCCGACTTGTGGGTTCTCTTATCGGTTACTCGATTCGCGACACTGACCAGGCGTTCCGCTATGGTGGGGATGAATTCACCGTCATTCTGCCCCATACCTCGTCAGAGGAAGCCTTCGTGGTGGCGGAACGAGTGAGAGCGCGTATCGCGAGGGAGATGGAGGCCAAACAGAGTACGGTGACGTGTAGTATCGGCCTCGCAAGCTATCCGGCTGATGGAGTCATGTTCGGTGAACTGGTGAGTACGGCCGATGCTGCTCTCTACTACGCCAAGAACACGGGCGGCAACCGGACCTATCTCTCGTCCAAGATCTTCTCTGAGGTCGAGACCAACCCCGAGCCTGGCGGTGGCGGTGGACACAGGGGCAGTGGTCTGAGCGCCGTGTATGCACTGGCTGCTGCCGTGGACGTGAAGGACCACTATACCTATGGACATTCACGAAAGGTGAACACCTATGCGGTGGTGCTGGCTGAAGCCCTGGGGCTTCCGTCCGGTGAAGTTTCGAGAATCAGCACGTCGGCACTGCTGCATGATATCGGCAAGATAGGCATTCCAGACCGTATTCTGAACAAGAAGGGTGATCTGGATGCTGACGAGTGGGAGGCGATCAAGTCTCATCCGCGGCTGGGAGCCAATATCGTTGGCAACGTGCCCGACCTTGCACCGTGTGTGGGCAATATCCTCTACCATCATGAGCGCTGGGATGGAACCGGGTATCCCGAGGGATTGCGCGGCAAGTCCATTCCAATCGGTGCTCGTATCCTCGCGATAGCTGATTCGTTCGCGGCGATGGCGTCGGTCCGCCCCTATCGTGAAGCATTGTCTGATGCGGAGGCGCTCGAACGACTGCGGCAGAACGCCGGTTCTCAATTCGACCCGGATCTGCTTGACGCGTTTATCAAGGAGGTTGAGGCGGGGTTGCCGCGCAAGGACTCCGTGAGCAAGGTTCCACCTATCTAGCGCAGGTCTTGCTTCTCGTCACTGTGACGCGGGCTTCTGCGCTCGAACACAGATGTTCCGTGAGAACCACGATATCGGACCACGAAACCGTTTCTCGCCCCCTATCCACTCTACTGTGAAGCCTGCCCTCTTCAACAGTCCCTTCAATTCCCGGCGGTTGTACATATGGTAGTAGCGGCTCAACGTTTTTTCACCGACGCGAAAGGGTATCTGCCGGTCCTTTGGTCTGAACCAGAAGCCTGGCTGAAGGTGATTCCAGACGCTCAGGTATAGTTCGGCTCCGGGGCGCAGCACGCGGTGCAGTTCCGCGAACGCCTGTTGCCGAGCGGCGTGTCCCTCGATGTGATGATAGCTGGCTATCGCAATCGCGTAGTCGAATGTGCTGTCCCCGAAGGGGAGCGCGACGAGGTCGCCCTGGACCGTGCGTGCTACAAGCTGGTGTTTCTCGGCGTACTTGCGACACTGCATGAGCATCTGTCGGGAGAAGTCCACGCCATATAGTTCGAACTTGTCTCGCAGCGGCAGGAAGTCCGCACCGTGTCCACATCCGAGATTGATGACCCGCCCGCTGTGCCACCTTTCGGACAGCTCCGTGAGTTCAGCGCGGAGGAGTGGCCAGTGCCGAACGTTGTACCAACTGGCGGCGATGTCGTCGAATGCTTCTCTGTTTGTCGTCAATGGGACTGCCTGCTAGACTGAAGCGTACCATGAGGAAGGCCACACGTACTATCTCCGGAGTGACTCCTGTGGCTGTCATGGCCAAGCCTTTTGCCTGCCCGGGAAACTGTGTCTATTGTCCCTCGGCAGTCGGAGCACCGAAGAGCTACACGACGGAATCGCCCGCAGTCCTGCGTGCAATCAGGTGTGGATTCGACCCCGTGGAGCAGGTTCGCGTAAGGGTGGATTCTCTTGCGAAGATGGGGCACCCCGTGGAGAAGATCGAGCTTATCATTATGGGTGGCACCTTCCTCGCGTATCCCGTCGATTATCAGTACTCGTTCGTCAAGTCGTGCTACGACGCGCTCAACGGGACCGTATCGGCGGACCTTGAGGCGGCCAAACTGGCCAACGAATCGTCCTTCCACCGGTGCGTGGGCCTGTGTGTTGAGACAAGGCCGGACTGGTGTGGGGATGAAGAAGTCAGACGGTTGCTGGATTTCGGTGCCACGAGGGTCGAACTTGGTGTACAGACTCTCGATGATGCTATTCATGCACTGAACAACCGGGGCCACGGCGTTGCGGAGATTATCGACGCCACGTCACGGCTCCGGCGCAACGGCTTCAAAGTCTATTACCACTGGATGCCGGGTCTTCCAGGGTCGACTCCCGAGAATGACCTGTCAATGACTCAGAGATTGTTTGATGAACCGGAGTTTCGACCGGACGGTCTGAAGTTGTATCCAACCGTCGTTGTAAGCGGGTCGGAACTGGAATCGTGGTACAACGAGGGGGTTTACCGTCCCGGAAGCTCACTGGAGATGCGTGACTTGCTTATCCAGATGAAGCAGATGGTGCCGCCCTACGTACGCATCGCCAGGTTGATGCGGGACATACCGACGAAGTTCATCCTGGCGGGCTGTGACGACCTTGCGCTCCGGAGCACCATCAGGCTCCGCATGAAGGAGTTGGGTCTTGAATGCCAGTGCGTGCGATGCCGTGAGTATGGTCACCGGATGCGTGATGGCCGGAAGGTGGGGGAACCTGAATTCCGCAGGATGCGCTACGAAACGGCTGATGGATATGAGGAGTTTCTCTCCTATGAGGACGCGGATGGCACGCTCTTCGCTTTGCTGCGGCTCTCGTGCGTGGATGACGGGTCAGGTACTGAATCGCTCGTGGGGAACGCGGCCACGGTGAGGGAGTTGCACGTGTTTGGGCCTGAACTGGTTCTTGGAGAGCGCAGAGAGATGGCGGCACAGCACCGGGGCCTGGGCTCCCTTCTGATGGAGGAGGCGGAGCGGATAGCGGCCACTGAAATGGGCGCGGGAACGTTGCGGGTACTCAGCGGCGTGGGAGTGAGGGATTACTACCGTCAACTCGGCTACGCGCTCGAAGGATCATACATGATGAAGTCCCTATTGCAGCCTTCACCCGTCTAGATGAACCGGTCCTTGAGGCGCCGGATGACTTCATCCACGCTGTCTCCTCTCTCTTGAATCCGTTGTATCCCTTCCGCCACCCGGTTGAACTTGTCCGTGTCGTGCAGGTCTGCCAGCGTCTCGTACAATCCCATCCTTCGGCCGAGCTGGAAGTTCAGTCTCTCGTCGTCGGGGAGCGACAGGTACTCGTTGATGATGGCCAGACACGCTGGTTTCGCTTCGGGGAACTGACCCTCAAGGTCCATCAGCAGGTTAAGGATATGGTCGCTCTTGAGTTGACTCGTGACTTCGAGCCTCTCGATAATACCCGCTATCTCCCTGACCACATCGTCTTCACTCTGGAGCAGGAAGCTGCCGTCCTGCACTCGTTCCCACAGCGGCATGGTCGGAGTGACGTGCAGACTGCGGAACCTGATGAAATCCGGATTGATTTCGTTGAGCACGCGAGCTGTCTCTACTGTGTGACCTTCCGCCATAGCCTGACCACCCAACCCCGGCATCACGTACTCGGACAGGGAGAAGCCAGCCTCGACAAGCTTCTGTCCCGCGGAGATCTGCTGGGCGGCGGTGGTTCCCTTCTGGATATAGTCGAGAAGAGGGTCATACCCGGTCTCGAGTCCGATGTGGATGCGCACGAGGCCTGCCTCTCGTATCTCCTTGAGTTCTTCAAGTGTTTTGTGCGCGGCTGTGTGGGACCGGCTGTAAGTGGTCACTCTCTCCAGACTGGGGAATCGGTCGTACAGGTGCTGGAGCGTTGCCACCATGTCGGGCGTACGCATGATGAGCGAATTGGAGTCCTGCAGGAATGCTGATACGCCGCCTGCGTAGAGAAACAATGCAACGTTGTGCAGACACGGGTCACCGTATCCCTGGCTGAGGAGTGTAGCCGCGGCCTGTCGTACATCTCCTCCAAGGCCTAACTGGTGTGATGCTTCCACGATGTAGTCGCGCATCGCGGCTGCTTCATCGATGTCATGCACTATCTCCTCCATACTACGGAGCGAGAAAGTCGTGCCCTTGTAGCAGTGACAGAAGAGACACTTGTTCCACGGACAGTTGCGGGTAACACGTATCAGGAGGGAGAAAGCCTCGCTTGGCGGGCGAATCGGTCCAAGTTCGAATCCGGTCGGTATGCCTCTTTCTTTCATCTGCATTCCACGCATTGTATCGGTGAGGGTGCCTCAGGGCAAACTCGTGGGCGCCGGTGCCTTCCTGTGCTACGATTTCTGCTGACAATGTCTACCACTGCCGCCAGTATTCGGTTCGTATCGTTCGACGCGGAAGGAACGCTTGCCACTCACGCGTTCACGCGCCGGTTCATGAGGCAGGTAGTACCGTCTATCTACGCACGGACCCATCGGATGGGATTCGAGGAAGCAGTGGAACAGGTGTTCTCTGAGTATGAGAGCATCGGCAGTGCGAAGAAGGAGTGGTATGACATCCAGTACTGGTTTCACCGCTTCGGCCTCGGTTCGCCGTTCGCTGCCATCGAGGAGTATCGCACGGAGATTGAGTTATATCCGGAAGTGAGGGCCGTGCTTGAAGGACTCAGCGGACGTTTCACGCTGGTGGTTGCTTCTTCAACACCACTGGAATTCTTGCGGCCTCTACTGAGGGACGTGGAGCATCACTTCGTGCGGCTGTTCTCCTCGACCTCGGAATGCGGCAAAGTGAAGGATAGGGAGTTCTTCAGTTGGATTGCAGCGGAACTTGATGCCGATCCGTGCGAGATAGTACACGTGGGGGATAGCTGGCATGGTGATGTGGTCAGTGCGCTCGAGGCGGGCTTGAAGGCATACCACCTGGATAGGTCCCTCGCGTGCAGAGGTTCTCTGGGCAGCCTGCAGGAATTCTCACAGTTGCTGTCGTCCGATTGAGTCCGATTGAGCAGTCTGCTACGTGAATGCTGTCACAGGCGTACCCGAGGAGCATCATCCTGACGTGCACGTTGTGAGGATGTGGTATGCACATTTGACAATCGGGGTTGGTCGTATTAACATGCCGACAACTGAATATAGTACAGGCGTTGAACCGGAATAGTACAACCAGAGGCGAGGTTCAGAGAGTCGGGTAAGGTGTGAGCCGATACCTGCGCAGGGTTGGAATGGGCCGGGGAGCCCCAGACTGAAGGGCGTTATGCTCGTGTAGGTCTTGGCGCAAGGGCAGCGTTATCGAAGCCCAGGGTATAACCGCAAGGTAGTACCTGCAGAGATTGGTCGAAAGACCAGAAAGAGGGTGGCACCGCGAAGCAGGAGTCTCTCGCCCCTCGGCGAGAGACTCTTTTTTTGTTATGGAGGTGACCATGGTTTTGCCCGGGAGGAGTTGGCGCCGCCGGCGCCAGAAGTGAGTTGACGCACAACAGCGAGTGGCCAAATAGACAGATATGGAGGAAACCGATGACAGAGAATACCGTGAAGTACAACCTTAGTGAGAAGGACCTCCCTCGCCATTGGTACAACATCCAGGCTGACCTGCCTGTGCCTATGGCTCCTGGCCTGCATCCCGTGACGGGCAAGCCGCTCACCCCTGATGACCTGGCGCCTTTGTTCCCCATGGAATGCATCAAGCAGGAAGTGAGTACCGAGCGCTGGATTGAGATTCCTGATGAAGTGCGGGACATCTATCGCATGTGGAGACCGACAACCCTGTTCCGTGCGCGCCGACTTGAGAAACTGCTGGATACGCCGGCAAAGATATTCTACAAGTATGAAGGTGTGAGTCCTGCGGGAAGTCACAAGCCCAACACGGCGGTTGCTCAGGCGTACTACAACAAGAAGGAAGGCATCAAGCGAATCGTGACCGAGACCGGTGCCGGACAGTGGGGCAGTGCGCTCTCTTTCGCCGGCGCGATGTTCGGAATAGAGATCAAGGTATTTATGGTCAGGGTCAGCTATGACCAGAAGCCGTATCGTCGCATCATGATGGAGGCGTGGGGTGGACACTGTGTCTCCAGTCCCAGCACTGAGACGGCGGTAGGCCGCGCAATGCTGTCGCAGGACCCTGATTGTCCCGGAAGCCTCGGTCTCGCCATCAGCGAGGCTGTTGAAGAAGCCATGTCTCGTGATGATTCACACTATTCCCTGGGCAGCGTGCTCAATCA
>JAFGFT010000051.1 GCA_016930935.1 Dehalococcoidia bacterium
CATCTTCATCCCTGTGGTGGGACACGCAGGCGACGGCAATATCCATCCCAACATGGAGTGGGAGTACGACAAGAAGGGCATCCTCAAAGACGCCAAGCACGACATCTACGCCGCAGCAATCAAGCTCGGCGGCGTGGTCTCAGGAGAGCACGGCGTCGGCAAGACTCGGCTCGGCGAATTCGATATGGGACTCGACCCGAAGCAACGCGAATTGATGATGGGCATCAAGAAGCTGTTTGACCCGAATAACATCCTCAGCCCTGACAACGCCATCTGCTAGCCAGATGTTCAGTCCGGTATCCGATGGATACCGACGGAAACCAACGAGGGGGAAGCGTTTGCTTCCCCCTCTTCATTTCATTGTCGCTACGTCAGTCTACCAGGAGATCCTTTCCTGTCCTCCCACCTCACGCAATATGTTAATAAACGACTGGTACATCGCAAACGGCACATCGGGGGGCACGAGGTGGTCGAGCGACGGAAAGTAGCCACCTTTCTCAAGCAAGAACGGCACCTTCGCCATAATCTCTTCGCGCAATACGTCTTCCCCTTTCAAGAAAGCCCGCTTGTCAATGTTGCCCGCCAGTATTATGTCGTTCCCGTACTGCTTGCGCAGGGCAACCGCATCGTTGCCCGCAGCGCATTCCAGTGGCCAGAAGCCGTTAATGCCCGACTCCAGCCAGAGAGGAATCAACGCGCTGAGGTTGCCATCACTATCCACGAATATCGAGTCGACGCCGGCGCCACGCAGGATCTCCGTCACCCTCTTGTAGCGCGGCACCATGAACTGCTTGAACATCTTCGGTGAAATGAGGGGACCCGTCTTGAAACACATGTCCTCCCAGTACATAGCGCAGTCAACTCTTATGTCCGCCACCACTCTCTTGACAACCTCAGTCTGCAGATACGTGAGGTGTTCCATCATGTCCTCAACAAGAAGCGGGTCGTCGTAGAAGAGGTAGAGCAGCGCTTCCACTCCCATCCACTCACGGATATACCCAAACAGCCCTCCTACGTTCAGCATCACCGGCTCGTCCTTGGCATTGATGCGCTTCACGTAGTCATCCCAATCTGCAGGCCAGCGTCCCGGTGTGAAGGGGTCCAAGCGCTTCTTGTACTGTTCCCACGTAGTCCTGTCCTTGACAGGGAAGTCCAGGTACATCGGCATCTTCTCGGGATGCGCCTTGGACGTACGTATCTTCTGCCCGCCAGTGTTCACAAGGACGATGCTCTCAGCATCTTCCTCCAACTTCGTTACCTCGTACTCCGGCACGAGAGGTGGGATGCCATAGACGTAGGGGGCACCCCCCACATCTATGACCTTGTCCATGAACATGCCGAGGTTGACCTCGCGCAACATTCTCATGTGGTCCAGGTGGAAATACTCTCCGCGGAACCTGCTCTGACGTATCTCCTCAGGAGCGCCCTGCTTGACCCAGGCATCCAGAGTCTCCGTCCAGAAATCGTGAAAGTACGGTGTGACGAGCATGAGTTCACCCGTATTCTCGAAGTGACAGATGCCACGAAACCGCTCGCTGTTCGTTGGTGTCATTGACCCGGGCCTCCTGTGTTCAGATTCAGGACCATTATAGTGAATGGAGCTTCACCACAACAGAGCACGTGCGTATCTCCTCTAGAGATGACACTCGTTCCCTGCTTCGTGGCCTCGCACCATTCCATGTACCACACAGGCAGCCTCCCCTTCTTCAACCGATTCGGTCTCCGAAACTCTGCTACTTCGAGTGCCACGCGGCGACGTGTAGCAGCCAGCAGGATTGCAGCTCTATAATCGCACATCATCCTGATGTCATCTATGCTCTTCGCGACCAAACATGGGACGTGTGGTACGTTCACATCATTCACCTGCCCACCCAACGGCCCCATGCCGCGATAGCCATGGCAAACGATGCCGAGGCTTTTGACTCCCACCCGGGCCCATTAGCGCCCGGTCCTTGAGGGACAGACATGGCGTCAGCGGCCTATGCGCTCGTCGTAGTCGCATATTGACACGCATATGGCGCCACTCTAGGATATGCAGCAATCGGAAACAAAGTGTAGCCACCCATTCCAAGCTTGAACGCGCCCACGAGAGCATTCGCCGCGTGGAAATCCGCCTCGCACATGCTTCGCAACGCGTATGTCCAAGCACCAACACCACCTGGAACAACATCCTTTGTTAGGAACGAAATAAGACAAGGAGAAACACATTTTGAAGTCCAGATTCTTTACTGTGCTTGTGGGCATGCTTCTTATCGTCAGTGTTGTGCTGACGGGCTGCGCACAGACACCCGCAGACAACCCCGATGCCAATGGAGCGGTTCCTGCTGAGGAAGACGGCGATTCGCCGGCTGCACCCTCGGGCAAGACCCTCGTCCTGAAAGGACAGATGCACAATCTTCCCGGCAACCCTTTTTACGACAATTTTGAGCGAATGTGCGCGGACATCACCCTGGCCAGTCAGGGCCAGCTGGAGATGAAGCCCTTTGGTGGCGGCACGGTAGTCCCCTCCATCGAGGAATTCGACGGTGTCGACAGCGGCGTTCTCGATTTCGCACTGAACAACTCCTTCTACTGGATGAACCACTTCCAGGCTGCTGGTCTGTTCGCATACAGAACCGGCGGAATGGCTCCGATGGAGTTCCTCGCATGGATGAACACCGGTGGTGGTGCCGAGCTTATGGACACAATGGTTGACGGCTACAACGTCCACGTCATAGCCGGCGGCGGCAACCTCTGCACTCCTGAGATCTTCCTCTCATCCGACAAAGACCTGAACACCGCAGCCGACATCGACGGCCTGAAGGTAAGGGCCGGTGGTGATGGTGGTGAAGTACTGTCCATGATGGGCGCCTCTGTCGTCCTCTTCCCCTCAGATGAGATTTACGAATCGATGCAGCGCGGCGTCATCGACGCGTACGAGTGCTCCAATCCGACGGTCAATTGCTCCATGGGAATGCAAGAGGTCGGCAAGAACGTCTACCTCTCCGGTTCTCGCCAGCCAATGGAGTACCTGCCCTTCTTCTTCAACAAAGACGTCTGGAACGACCTCTCCCCCGAACTCCAGAAGCTTGTCGAAGAGATCACACGGGCCGGTGCAGTCCGACTCTACACTCAGCTTGTCAAGGCTGATACTGAGAACATCCAGGTCATGATCGACTACGGCAACAACGTACAATTCCTGCCAGCCGACATTGACCAGGCCGTCGCAGACACGGCAGACCAGCTCTATGCAGAGAAGGCCGCGGGCGATGCTTTCTTCAAGGATGTCTTCGACTCTCAGCTTGCATTCCAGACGCAGGTACGTCAGGCCTTCAGCAGACTCTAGGCCGGACTCTTAGCAGATAACCACTCCCCCACCCTGGCCGTCGGTCAGGGTGGGGGAAAGGACAGAACCATGAAGAAACTACTCAGGGCAGTCGATACTCTCAACGAGTACGCAGGACTGGTTACAAGATGGCTATGCGCCGTTCTTGTAGTGATACTCTGCATTGAGGTCGCGATGCGCTACGTCTTCGACAGTCCCACAATCTGGGCACATCTCAGTTCGATGATGATAGGCGGAGCCATCATCTGTCTCGGCCTCGGCTATACACATCTTCATAAGTCACACATCAGAATAGATGTGTTCTATGCCAAGCTATCTCCCCGCACACAAGCCCTCATCGACGTCTCTCTTGCGATCCTTCTTCTTTTCCCCCTGCTCTACGCCTTCACAAGCACATCCTATGCATGGATGATGAAGTCATGGCTCACCCAGGAGGTCAGGACCGAAAGCTTCTGGTATCCCCTTGCAGGCCCCTTCCGCACCGCTGTCTTCGTCGGATGGGTTCTCTTCGCACTACAGTGCGTCGCCCAATTCGCGCGAGACCTGTACTTCCTTGTCAGGAGCAAAACCTTATGATTGAAGCCAGTCCAGAACTGCTCACTCTACTGATCTTTGGCGGCATACTTATCGGCGTTATCACCGGATATCCTCTCGCTATCGTCGTTGGCGCAGTTGCGCTGCTCGTTGGAGCGAGTACGCTGGGATGGACGACGACCACGGGCATCCTCTATCAGCGCATGTACACGCTGGTCCAGAGCTACAGTCTGCTCGCAGTGCCCCTGTTCGTATTCATGGGTGTCATGCTTGAAAGCTCAGGCATTGCAGACAAACTGTACGATGCTCTCTACGTGTGGCTTGGAGGCCTCAATGGAGGACTTGCCATTGCCACCGTGCTCATAGGCACCTTGATGGCAGCATGTGTCGGCGTCATCGCCGCCTCTGTCACGATGCTTACGCTGGTCGCACTGCCCTCCATGTTACGGAGGAACTACGACAAGGGAATGGCAACGGGCGTCTGTGCCGTTGGAGGAACTCTTGGCATACTCATACCGCCCAGCATCATGCTCGTTATCTACGGTCCCATGGCACAGCTTTCGGTGGGCAAACTGTTCATGGGCGCCATCATTCCCGGTCTTATTCTGGCAATCCTGTACTGTGTCTATATTGCAGTTCGCTGCCACCTCAACCCGAAGATGGGCCCACCGGTCCCTGTTGAGGAACGCAACATGCCAGTCGCGGAGAAGACAAGGATGCTTCTTGTCTCATTGGCTCCGCCTCTAATCCTCATTCTGGCTGTTCTTGGCAGCATCTTCTTCGGCATCGCACCTCCCACCGAGGCTGCTGCCGTTGGCGCTATGGCCGCCACGCTCATGGTCATCGTTCAGAAGAAGTTCAGCTTCAAAGTTCTCAAACACGTCTCTATGGAGACACTTCGCCTCACCTGTCTCGCGCTCTTCATCGGCGCGATGTCCTATTCGCTGGTCGGCGTCTTCATGATGCTCGGATGCGGCGATGTGGTCGGCAACATCATACTGTCGATGCCCGGAGGAAGATGGGGAGCCTTCGCAGCAATCATGCTCGTCATATTCCTGCTCGGCTTCTTCATTGACTGGATTGGCATCCTGTTCATTGTTGTCCCCATAGTCTCGCCCCTGGCACCAACACTTGGATTCGACCCTGTGTGGTTCGGCATAATGATTTGCGTCAACCTTCAGATGGCTTTCAACACGCCTCCGCTGGCGCCAGCAATCTTCTTTGTACGAGGTTGCGCACCTGATGAACTGGGAGTCAGCACGGCTGACATCATCAGGGGTATAGTGCCATTCGTCGGCCTCATTATCATGGGGCTGGCAATCTGCGTGATATTCCCTCAGGTCATCACATGGCTACCCAACATGATGATTAAGTAGTCGTTCTCTTGCGCACTCATTCAGCGCCCTGCTCTTCGACGAGCAGGGCGCTTCCCATATCCGACACGACATAGTACGATTGAGACGACGCGCGAATTCGTGTTGACACTCCAGCTACGCCGTACGCTACAATAGGCGACCCACATTTTCCATAGCGCGCCGCGCGGATACTCGTTTTGACGCAATGTCGAACAGGACCCCGGGATTACGAAGTTCAGCAGTTGGGCCACTACGCCCAATCGAGTCGAATCGTCTACACTCATTTCCAATCACGGACTCAAGGCCAATGCGGCCACAAGACCCGTCTATGCTCTCATTCTGTCTACAGGAGGTATTCGTAATATGAAGCCAAAGGCCATACTCATCGACACGAAGGACAACGTGGCCACAGCCTTCCAGGACCTATCCTCGGGCGATACGGTCACCGTTTCCCTTGAAGGCACCGAAATCACGACGACAATCACGCAGGACATCCCCTTCGGACACAAGTTTGCACTGTCCGACATAGCCATCCACGAGCCAATCGTGAAGTACGGCGAGGCCATCGGACTGGCAACGGAGCCAATCAAGGCCGGAAGACATGTCCACGTACACAACCTGGAGAGTCAGAAAGGAAGGGGGGACAAGTAATGGAGTTTCAGGGATATCGCAGAAAGACAGGTAAGGTCGGCATCAGGAACCACGTTCTCGTGTTCCCGACTGTCGTCTGTTCAGCTGAAGTCGCCCGCATGATCAGCGAGAAGGTTCCCGGTACCGTGTATGCGATTCACGGTGGCGGCTGCGGTCATATCGGAGAAGAGAAGGACAAGGTCATTCGCACGATGCTCGGCATCTGTGCCCATGGCAACGTCGCGAGCGTTCTCCTCGTCGCCAATGGCTGCGAAGTGGTACAGCCGGAACTCCTTACGGTCGAACTCGACAAGATGGGACAACCATACGATGTAGTGAGTGTGCAGGAAGACGGAGGCACGCCCGGTTGCATCGAGAAAGGCACCAAGATTGCCGCCAGGATGGTTGAAGAAGCAGCCAAGATAAAGAAGGAATCCATTCCGCTATCCGAACTCATGCTGGGTTGCGAGTGTGGCGGCTCGGACGCCTTCTCAGGTCTCACCGCCAACCCTGCCCTCGGCATCGCGGCAGACAAACTCATCGCAGAGGGCGGCACAGCAATTTTTTCTGAGACAACCGAGATGCTTGGTTGCGAGAACGTTCTCGCCAAGAGGGCTCTTAACGACGAAGTTGCGAAGGACATCTACGACGTCATCGAAAAAGCAGAGGTCAGAGCGATGCGTGGCGGCGTGGACATCCGCGGTGCCCAGCCCTCTCCCGGCAATCAGAAGGGTGGACTCAGCAGCATCGAAGAGAAGTCATTGGGCTGCATCAGGAAGGGCGGCAAGACAACCATCACGCAGGTCGTCAAGTACGGTGAGACTCCTGTCAGGAAAGGCTGCATCATCATGGATGCAACGGCAGCGGACGTCATGAACGATACTGCTCTACTCGCGGCGGGATGCCACGTTATCGTGTTCACCACTGGCCGTGGAACCCCTGTGGGCTCTCCCATTGGACCAGTTATCAAAGTATCGACGAACAGCGTGCTCTACGGCAAGATGAAGCCGAACATAGACGTGAACGCAGGTTCAATCGTCGACGGTGAAGGCACTCTCGAGTCGGTGGGCCAGGAGATATTCGACAAGATAGTTGCCTGCGCCAACGGCGAACAGTCCAAGGCCGAGGCACTCGGACATCGCGAGTTCGATATCCATTTCGACATGGACGTGTAGGCAACTCCATCGCAAGAAGGGAAATGACAGCCGCAAGGGAGGAGATGACGATGGAAAGAAGAAGCGACCTATTGAAAGCCTGCTCCCCGCAGGTACCTTCGCTCTATGCGCCGGGTGGTTTCACGCGCGACGACCTGTCGAAGCCGCACATACTGCTCCACTCGACCCAGGGTGAGGCACACCCCGGCAGCTACCACCTGGGCAAGCTGGTAGAGCAGGCTCGACTTGGCATCAGTATCGCCGGTGGCACCGCATTCAAGTACACGACCTCCGACGTCTGCGATGGTATCGCCCAGGGCCACGACGGGATGAACTACCCACTCGCATCGCGAGAGTTCATCGCAAGCATGATTGAGATATACGCCAATACCCACGCAGTGGACGGCGCTGTTCTCATATCCAGCTGTGACAAAGGCCTCCCGGCTTGCCTGGTTGCGGCTGCGCGCCTGAAAGACGCCCTTCCCGTCGTCATCGTCCCCGGCGGCTCTAACGAGCCTGGTCCCTGCTACCTGATGGAAGGTGATGTCGGCAAGGGACATGGCCAGGTTCAGGCGGGAATGATGAAGCCTGAAGAGTTCTCCTTCATCCAGGACCACACACTCCCGTGTGACGGCGCCTGCCAGTTCATGGGCACCGCATCCACCATGCAGGTAATGACGGAAGCACTTGGCCTCGCACCTCCGACCGCAGCACTCTCCCCAGCTACCATGAGGTACGTGCTCAACAACGCCCGCAATGCGGGCCACATGGTCATGAACCTCTTCAACAAGGGCATCAAGATCAAGGACATCCTGACCGAGGGTTCCCTCAGGAACGCGGTCGTCATTCACCAGGCTACGGGCGGCTCCACAAATGGGCTGCTCCACCTGCCCGCCATCGCTCATGCGGCAGGGCTCACATTCGACGTCACGATGTTCGACGAACTTGGACAGCAGACCCCATACCTGACGAACATCCACACGGCTGGACAATACGCCTCACGCCAATTCTGGTTCGCCGGAGGCGTGCAGAGAATCATTCAGATTCTTGCCGGCTCGGGTCTGCTGGACATGGACGCATTGACGGTGACAGGCAAGACAGTGCGCGAGAACCTCGCAGATGTGGAGAAGACTGACTTCTTCCACATGGGAGAGGGATACCTCGGCAACTACGCGACAGTCGATGGCACGCGAAGACTGCAGAGGACAGATGTCGTTCGCACTCCTGACGACCCGAAGAGCAAGAAGGGCTCCGTCTCAGTCCTCAAGGGCAACCTTGCGCCAGACGGCTCCGTCTTCAAGTACAGCGCATGCGACCCCGCGATGTACGAGCATGTCGGTCGAGCAGTCGTATTCGAGTCTGAAGAAGACTGCTTCGCTGCCGTGACAGGGCTGAAGCTCGAACCAGGAGACGTCGCCATCGTCCGCAATGAAGGGCCACGTAGTTGTGGCATGCCGGAGCTTTTCCTCACCTCATCGGCCATAGTTGCCATCGAGAAATACCGTGCGTCAATCGCACTGGTCACGGATGGCCGCTTCTCAGGTGCCACCGCCGGACCCGTCATCGGCCACGTCTCGCCTGAAGGGGCCAGCGGCGGGCCAATAGCGCTGGTCCAGAACGGTGACATCGTCGAAATCAGTCTCAAGAAGCGCGGCCTCAACATCATTGGTGTCGCAGGTGAGAGAAAGACGCCGGAGGAGATTGACACAATACTGGCCGAGCGGAAATCCAAATATGTTCCGAAACCTCCCAAGTACACTGGTGGAATCCTGGGTGCCTACACACAGCTCGCCGTTTCGGCAGCCAAGGGCGCCTATATGGGCAGGATCGGAGAGGTATAGACCAGGGTCTGCAAGGCTCTACGGCAACAAGGAGGCACTATATCATGGAGTTCCAGGGATACCGCCGACAGGACGGTTCAGTCGGCGTACGCAACATGGTAGCTCTCATTCCTGCGGTACGCTGTGCCAACGAGATGGCGTGCAGAATCGCGGATGAAGCAGGCGCAGGCGTCTATCCACTATTGCACAATCAACCATGCGTACACGTCGGCCCTGACAATGAGATGGCCCGGCGAGTTCTCACGGGAATGGGACAGAACGGCAACGTTGCCGCAGCAATCGTCCTGGGAATCGGCTGCGACCCCATCTCCGCGGTCGGACTGGCCGAGGAAATCGCGAAGTCGGGCAAGCCCGTCGAGGTTCTCACAATCGAACGAGAAGGAGACTACGACACGGTTGTGTCCAAGGGAATCAAGTTTGCAAAGCAGATGAAGTCCGACGCAGCCCTCCTATCAAGAGAAGCCTGTGATCTGAGCGAGCTCAAACTTGCGGTCAAGTGCGGCGGCTCGGACACCACCTCTGCGCTCGGCTGCAACCCGGTTGCAGGCTGGGCCGTGGACCAGATTGTCGATGCCGGTGGCACGGCGGTCTTCTCAGAGACAGCCGAACTCATCGGTGCAGAGCACATCCTTGCAAAGCGCGGCTCCACCAAGGAAGTCTCACAGAAGGTCCTGGACGCCGTTGCGCGTATGGACAAGCGCATCCTTGATTCCGGCGTGGACATTCTCGGCTCCGAGCCAACCCCCGGAAACATCAAAGGTGGCCTCACCTCCATTGAGGAGAAGTCCCTCGGCGCCATCGCGAAGAGCGGCACAAGGCCACTTTCCGACGTCCTCATGTACGGCGAGAAATTGCCAGGAAAGGGACTCTACTTCATGGACGGGTCTGCAAACACCCCGCAGATGGCCCTTGCACTGTCGGCGGCCGGCGCACAGATGATGACGTTCGGCTTTGGTGGAGGCCTCCCTTCGAGGTTCCGCGGCATGCCCGCAAACTCGATGGGCAACCTGCCCATACTGCCTGTAGTCAAGATATTCAGCAGCCCGCAGGTCATCAGCGAAATTGACTATTTTGATGTGTACGCCGGCACCATTATCGAGGGAAAAGAGACCGTACCGGAGGTGGGACTGCGGCTACTCCAGGAGTTGATGGCAATCGCCTCAGGAAAGCCTTCCAAGGTTGAAATGGCTCCACGGTACCGCGAAGTCATGGAGATGTGGAGAATCGGCCCTGTCTTCTAGTCAGGGCACAAGACAGATGCAAGAGCAAGAGACAACAGCCAGCATGCACAGGAGGATAACCAGGTGAGTTTTCTAGGATATGTACGCCCCGACGGTTCAGTTGGGACCAGGAACTACGTCGGCATTATCTCCACGGTCGTGTGTGCGAACGACATCGCGCAGTGGATATCGAACCAGGTCCCCGGTTGCACCTACTTCACCCATCAGCAGGGCTGTGGACAATCGGAATTTGACACGAAAGTTGTCCACCGTACACTTGCGTCGCTCGGATGCAACCCAAACCTCGGCGCGGTGCTACTTGTAAGCCTCGGAGGTGAAGGCTCCGTTGACCACATCCAGGAGGCCATCGCCAAGACCGGTAAACAGGTCGAGAAGGTGGTAGTGCACCAGATCGGTGGCGTTAACAACGCCTTCGCAGAAGGACTTCGGCTCGCCAGAATGATGGCAATGGACATCTCAAGGATACAGCGACAGGAAGTTGATGATTCACATCTTGTACTGGGTGCCAAGTGCGGCTGCTCAGACACCACTTCCGGACTCGCCTCCAATCCCACGCTTGGCGCCGCGGTCGACATGGTTGTCGATGCGGGCGGTACCGCCATCTTCGGTGAAACCACCGAGATGACCGGCGCAGAGCATATTCTTGCGCGCCGCGCAGCGACGCCGGAACTACACGACCGCGTGATAGACATTGTCACCAGGCTGGAGAAACGCATCACCAGCACCGTACCTGGAGCGAACATCGCGGAAGCCAACATCGCTGGCGGTCTTACCACCCTTGAGGAGAAATCGCTGGGAGCAATCATCAAGGGAGGAACCAGACCGATTCAGGGCGTGCTTGAACTCGGTGAGCGCCCCACCAGCAAGGGACTGCACATCGTGGATACGGCGGGTCAGGCACCCAAGGCAATCACCGGCATCGCCGCAGCGGGCGCCACAGTGATGATGTTCTCCACAGGCAAGGGAGCACCATGGGGATTCCCGTTCGTGCCGATGATAAAGATGACTGCCAATCCCAGTACGTGCGATTGTCTCTCTGATTTGATGGATTTTTGCATCGACCCCGCAGCAGATGAGACACGCGAAGAGCGCGGTGTGCGACTCTACAAAGAACTCATCGAGGTTGCCTCAGGCAAAATGACGAAGGCAGAGGCGCTGAAGATAGGGATGTACGTAGACATCTGGACCAGAGATATCACACACTAGGTACCCAAAATTATAGTTCAGGAGGTACTCAGACAAACATGGACGACAAAGTAAGGGAGAAACTGCTCCAGAATGCCTATGACCTCGGCTACGAGTATGAGAACACCTACCGGGGTTGCGGGCAAGTAGTCATAGCCGCCCTCCAGGAGACCTTCGACATGCCAAATCCTGAAGTGTTCAAGTCGCTCACCGGCTGGGCAGGTGGAGGCTCAACCGTTGGGGACTCCGGGTGCGGCGCGTATGTCGCCGGCGTCTTATTCCTGAGCGGCCTGAGAGGACGCGAGTACAGCAACTTCGCCGATCCTGAGAGAATCCGATTTGAAAGCTTCGCCATTGCGCGCAAGCTCCACGAGAAGTACATCAAAGAGTTTGGCTGCGTCAACTGCCATGACATACACAGAGTGGTCTATGGCAGACCCTACTACCTTCCCGACCCCGACGAGATGATAAAGTTCGACGAAGTCGGTGGCCACACGACCGGCTGCACCATGGTGTGCGGTAAGGGAGCGCGATTTGCCGCCGAAGTCGCAATCGACGAAGGTCTGATTCCGGAGGAGAAACTGGTCGCAGCAGCGGCCAAGCTCTAGCACCCGACGATAACCTGCGCAACCTGGCATCAACCCGGGGTCGAGCCACTGACTCGAGCCCGGGTTGGTGTTCACCGTCCGTTGGAAGGCGCACGTGCCATTCCGACAAGGCACTCTGCCAATAGCGGAGAGAGGAGATTTCGAGCCAATGAAAAAGGCAATCACGATGGACGCGCGTGACAATGTGGCCACTGCGCTGACCGAACTTCAGCCAGGGGATGAGGTAGAAGTCATCTCGACCACACGTGAAGTTGTCCAGAGGGTCCACATCAACAACGCTCTGCCACTGGGACACAAGATTGCCCTTGCGAGCATCGCTGAGGGACAGGATGTAATCAAGTACGGCGCGAAGATTGGACGGGCGTCGAAGAACATCGCGGTAGGCGACTACGTGCACATACACAACGTAACCAGTGACCGCATGCCCCTGACCGACAACATGCTCGGTCACACGTAGAACGTCGCACCCGCATCGACAAGGAGGTCAACCATGGAGTTCCAGGGATATGAACGGCCAAACGGTCTCGTCGGCATCCGCAACACGGTTCTCGTCATCGCAGTATGCGACTGCGGAGAACCGGCCGCACAACAGATGGTCAAGGGCATAGAAGGGGCCGTCGCCGTCACGCAGTATCACGGCTGCATTGCACTCGAAGTGGTGCCCACCCTGGTGGGGGCTGCCGTCAATCCGAACATCTACGGTACGTTACTCGTCGCGATGGGCTGTGAAGGCCAGCGTGCCGAGCCGATGGCCGAGCAGATAGCCGCCGCCGGCAAGCCAGTGGAAGTAGTCGACATTCAAGCAACAGGGAGCACACGCGGTGCAATAGAGAAAGGCCGTGAGATTGTCCAGAGGATGGTCTCAGAAGCCGCAAAGCAACAACGCAAACCATTCGACATCAGCAAGCTTGCGGTAGCCGTGAAGTGCGGCGGGTCTGATACGACCAGCGGTATCGCCGCCAACCCCGCAATTGGTGTTATGTCAGATATGATGGTCGACGCAGGGGCACGAGTCGTCATGATTGAGCCTATCGAGGCTATCGGCGCCGAGGAAGAACTGGCGGCGAGGGCCATCAACGACAAGGTTCGCGAAGACGTATTGCGATGGGTCGGCGATGAAGAGAAGCGATGGACGGTACCTGGAGCGGCCGTGGACTTCATGTGCGGCGGCAATGTCAAAGGTGGTCTCACTACGCTCGAGGAGAAATCGCTCGGCGCCGTGCACAAGAGCGGACACCGTCCCATCAGCGGCGTACTTCAAGCCACCACTACCCGTGTCGACCGGCTTCCAGACAAGGGAGGCTTTTACCTCATGGGCGGCATCCACATTGAGCTTCAGGCGATGACGTACCAGGCTGCTGCAGGCGCACAAGTCATCGTCTTCGCGACGGGAAGAGGCGGCAGCTTCGGGCACGCCATCTCCCCTATCGTCAAAGTCACGGGTCACCCCGAGACCTGGGCACGGATGGGCGACGACATGGACGTCAATGCCTCCACTATCATGGAGGGCACAGAGTCGATCGAATCGGTCGGCAAGCGTATCTTCGATGAGGTCCTCGCAGTAGCATCGGGCAAGGTCACGAAGGGCGAAGAACTTGGATTCTACAACTTCAACGTATGGAGACACGACCCACGCTTGGAAGTATTGCTTGGAATGGAAGGAGGCAAAGAATAATGGCAAAGAACCTGATAACAGGAGGACTCGGATTCATCGGCTTCCACCTGTCCAACCTGCTGCTTGAGCAGGGTGAGGAGGTCACCATCTTCGACGTCGCGGCCGGCTCGCCTCTCTACCGCGACATCAATGACAAAGTCACCCTCATCCGAGGCGATGTGAGCAATTGGTCGCAGGTGCTCGATGCAGTGAGAACCAGCGGTGCCGACTGCATCTACCACGCTGGGGCAATGCTACCCCCCGGCACTGAGCAGAACCCTCAGGCCGCCTTCAATATCAACGTCAATGGAACGTACAACGTGCTTGAGGCGGCGCGAATGTTTGACGTAAAGTCGGTCATGTTCCTCAGCACGCTCGCCACCTTCGGCCGTGATGTGCCATCCATCGTTCCAAACGACGCCGCACAACACCCGCTCAACATGTACGGAGTCACGAAAGTATGCTGTGAGCGACTCGGTGAATTTTACCAGCGCCGTTACGGCGTGAACTTCAGAGGAGTCCGCCTCACTCCGATTCTCGGAATGGGCCGCGTCGACAGCGCGCAGAGCGCCTACATATACAAATCCGGCCAGGAGGCAGCCATTGGTCGGCCCTATTCCATCTACGTAGAGACTGACACATCCATCGCTGTCCTCTATGTGAAAGATGCCGCATGGGGCTTGTACGATCTGAAAAACGCGCCAGAGGAGAAGCTGTCTACGCGCATCTACAACCTGTACGGCATGACAGCCACGGGTCAGGGCATTCACGACGCGGTGATGAAGGCTGTGCCTGCTGCCAGGATTGATTTCCAGCCGGATGCGAAACAGATACAGCTCGTGCATAACCTACCCGAGAAGCTTGATGACGCTGCGGCGAGGAACGATTGGGGCTGGGCGCCTCGCTACTCACTCGACGAAGCAGTAGCGGACTTCGTCAAAGACATCAGGTCCAGACCGGACATCTATGCCTGACCCCCACCAGACCAGAGGTTTGAAACTGAGGAGGTATTCTCATGGGCAGAAGCCTGATAACAGGCGGAGCAGGAATGGTCGGCAAAGAACTGGCCCGTCTGCTGCTCGCCGACGATGAAGATGTCACACTACTTGACGTCGCACCTGCGTCGCGATTACCGAAAGACATCAGGGACCGTGTCACGCTTGCGCGTGGCGATATCGCGAACTGGGCACAGGTACTCGACGCAGTCAAGACATCACATCCCGATACCATCTACCACGTCGCAGCGATGATGCCGCCCGCCTGTGAGATTGACCACGCAGCAGGCTACGCAGTCAACGTTGTTGGAACGTTCAACGTGCTGGAAGCGGCACGACTATTCGATGTAGGCGCCGTGGTCTACTCAAGCACCACGGCAACGTTCGGCTCGGAACTGCCCGACGTAGTCCCGAATGACTACGTGCAGCATCCTCCAACGATGTACGGCACCTCCAAAGTCTGTAGCGAACAACTCGGACTGCACTATCACCGCCAGTACGGGATGGACTTCCGCGCAGTGCGATTCCTCTCCATTCTTGGCCCCGGACGGGTTCGTGGCTCAGGATGGAGCGCCTACACATCCCTGATGATGGAAGAGACCACCAGGGGAAGACCGTTTGTCATTCCTGTCGCGGACTCTCTGCGTCTGCGTTTCATCTACGTGAAAGACGCCGCATTGAGCCTTGTCCAACTCGCCCGCGCAAAGGCGGATGCGCTGACCACACGAGTCTACAACCTTGATGGGTTCTCCGCCTCAACGGAAGAACTTGTCAACGCAACGAGGAAGAACGTCCCCGGTGCACAGATAACATTCGAGTTTGACCCTGAGTACCAGCATGTGATGGAGACCCAGTACGTCTGCATCCAGAAACAGCCTGACGACAGCGCTGCGCGTAAGGACTGGGAATGGCACCCTCGCTATCTGCTGGATGACGCCATCCGCGACCTGGTGGAAGACATCCGCGGCAGCCTTGAGTAAGCCACCCGCAGGGAGGAACGATGCGTTTCAAAGACAAGACGGTCCTCGTAACAGGCGGGGGTCGCGGCATTGGCCGCGCTATCGCTGTCGGCTTCGCGCGTGAAGGCGCGTCAGTCGCAATTAACGCCGCCCATCTCGCATCTGCAGAGGAGGCAGCTCAGATTGCGCGTGAGTTCGGGGGCAGGGTCATCGCCATAGAGGCAGACGTCTCGGACGAAGCGCACGTCAACGCGATGATTGGCCGCGTCGTGAATGAATTCGGAGCCATCGATATCCTGGTAAATAACGCGGGAGTGAGTCAGCCGCTGGTTCCGCTGATAGAACAAGACACCGCCGATTTCGACCGGACAATCGCCATCAACCTGAGGGGCACCTACCTGTGCTGCAAGGCTGCAGCCCGGGAAATGATAGCGCGCCAGAGCGGCAAGATCGTGAACATAGGTTCAATAACCGCGCATACGGGCCCTCCCATGCGAACCGCATACGCACCCTCCAAGGCTGCCGTGGTGAATCTGACGATGGCTCTTGGCGTCGAACTTGCGAGGTACAATATCAATGTGAACTCCATCTCACCGGGGTACGTGCTTACAGACCTCGTCAAGCATTTCGTGAGCGAGGGGAAGGTCAATGAAGAAGCGGTTCTGCGCCGTACCCCTCTTGGGCGCATGAGTACGACGGAAGACATCGCCAATGCGGCTCTCTTTCTTGCGTCCGATGATGCGCGCAACATCACCGGCACTGACTTGCTGGTAGACGCAGGCTGGACAGCAAACGGATACTATATGTAGTGCGCCGAAAACACTGACGGCAAGGCTGGAACCGCCGTCTCCCGGTCATCCGTTCGAGTCATGGGTGCAACGGGCGAAGCGTGACCATGCGGCCGCTGGAACCGTACATCGACGCACCATTCGGGAGGCAGAATGAGATTCAAAGACAAAGTAGTACTGGTAACTGGAGCCGGGCGTGGCCTCGGGCGGGCCATCGCCATCGGATTCGCACGTGAGGGTGCCTCTGTGGCCATCAATGCCGCACACCTTTCGAGCGCCGAAGAAGCAGCAATCCTCGCTCGCGAATTCGGAGGGAACGTGATGGCGATTGAGGCCAACGTCGCCGACGAAACGGAAGTCAACACGATGATTGACCGAGTCATCAAGGAATTCGGTGGTCTCGACGTCCTAATAAACAACGCTGGAGTGAGTCAGCCAATCATGCCGACCATCGAGCAATCGGTGGACGACTGGGACCGCGTCATGGCAACGAATCTGAGGAGCGCCTACCTCTGCTCAAAGGCAGCAGGCAAATGGATGATTGAGCACAGGGGCGGCAAGATTGTGAACATCGCATCTATCACGGGTCTCACAGGCCAGCCGATGCGCACAGCCTACGCACCTTCCAAGGCTGCGATGCTCAACCTCACGAAAGCACTGGCCGTAGAATGGGGCCCCTACAACGTCAATGTCAATGCGGTCGCACCGGGATACGTGCTGACCGACCTGGTGAAGAACTTCATCAGCCAAGGAAAGTTCAGTGAAGAAGCCATTCTCAAGCGCACCCCGCTCGGTCGCATGAGCGATCCCGAAGACGTGGCTGAGGCAGCGATGTTCCTGGCATCCGAGGCCGCGAAGAACATCACGGGCATACACATACCGGTGGACGCCGGCTGGTCGGTAAACGGATGGTACATGTAGCCGAGTCCCAATGAAGTCGGACCGGCGGACCCTGTTACAGGAGGCAATTGGCAATGGAATTCATGGGATATCCTCGTCCTGATGGAAGTGCCGGTGCACGGAACTACGTCGCCGTCATCCCCGCCGTACAATGTGGCAACGAACTCGCCGACCGAATCGCCAGCGAAGTTGGGGGCAACGTTGTCGCACTCCCCCACAATGGCGCCTGTGTCAACATCAAGCCTGACAAAGACATGATAAGCCGAACCCTCGTGGGATTGGGCTGCAATCCCAATGTCGCCGGTGCCATCATCGTGGGTATAGGGTGCGACGGCATTCCGGCAGACCCGATAGCAGAAGGTATCGCCGAATCCAGGAAGCCTGTTGAACTGGTCACCATTGAAAACGAGGGAAGCTACGAAAACGCTCTCGCCAAAGGCGTGCGCGCCGCAAAGCAGATGGCTGCCGATTCGTCACTGCTGCAACGGGAAGCGTTCGACATCAGTTCTCTCACCTTTGCATCAAAGTGTACCGGTTCGACCCCCGCATCGATCATGGCCTGCAACCCTGCTATCGGCTGGGCTGCGGACAGACTGGTAGAGATGGGGGGGACCTTCATCTTCTCAGAGACTTCAGAGATAATCGGTGCGGAGCACCTGCTAGCCCGGCGCGGTGCGACGGAGGAAGTCTCCCGTCGTATCGTCGAAGTCGCCACCCGCATGGAGCAACGAATGAAGGACTCCGGGGTGGATATTCGCGGTTCGCAACCGGTGCCCGGAAATATCAGGGGCGGCATGACGACGCTTGAAGAGAAGTCACTCGGCGCAATCGCCAAGAGCGGCAAGAGCACAATAAGCGGCGTCCTTGAGTGGAGCGAACGGCCTCCCGGCAAGGGCATGTATTTCATGGACGGCTCTGCCAACACTCCCCAGATATTCCTTGGATTTGCGGCCGGCGGGTCACAAGTCATGAGCCTGAACTACGGCGCGGGTCTCCCGACGATGCTCCACAACTACACTGTTGCAGTCGGGGGCATACCCATCGCACCCGTGCTGAAGTCATTCAGCAGTCCTCAGGACATGGCGCAGATGGACTACTTCGACATCTACGCAGGAACCATCATAGAAGGCAAAGAGACGATTCCCGAGGTCGGCCAGCGCATCCTGGAGGAAATGGTCGCAATCGCATCGGGCAAGCCTTGCCGGCAGGAGATGAGTTCCCGCTATAAAGAAATGATGGTGATGTACTACACAGGCCCACTACTCTAGGGAATGGTACTCAGGAGGCCGACACATGGAATTTCTCGGCTACGCACGACCTGATGGCTCGGCAGGAGCCCGCAACTACGTTGCCGTAATCCCTGCGGTCCAATGCGGCAACGAACTGGCTGACCGCATTGCCACGGAGGTTGGCAGAGGCGTCGTGGCGCTGACTCACAACGCCGCCTGCGTGAATATTCCCTCCGACAAGGACATGGTCCACCGCACACTTGTGGGCCTCGGATGCAACCCGAATGTGGCCGCGACTGTCGTCGTTGGAATCGGTTGTGACGGCCCTCCCGCACCACCTATTGCCGAGGAGATTGCGGCTACTTCAAAGAAGCCCGTGGAACTCATCACGATTGACCGAGAGGGTACCTACGAGAACGCCGTCGCGAAGGGCGTCCACGCAGCTCGGCAGATGCTCGCCGATGCGCTGCCGCTCCGAAGAGAGCCTTTTGACATCAGCTATCTCACATTCGCATCGAAGTGTACCGGCTCCACTCCCGCCTCCATCATGGCCTGCAACCCTGCCGTCGGCTGGGCGGCTGATGCTCTCGTGGCTGCGGGGGGCACATTCATCTTCTCTGAGACCACGGAAATCATCGGGGCGGAGCACCTGCTCGCGCAGCGAGCGGTCAACGCAGAAGTCGCGGAACGCATCATTGAGATGGGAAGGCGACTCGAAGAACGTATCCTCGCCACTGGAGTAGACATCCGTGGCTCCCAGCCGAACCCGGGCAACATCAGAGGAGGCATGTCCACGCTCGAGGAAAAATCCCTTGGCGCTATCGCCAAGAGCGGCAGCAGCCCAATCAGTGGAGTTCTGGAATGGAGCGAGCGCCCTGCGGGAAAGGGAATGTATTTCATGGATGGCGCGGCCAACACGCCACAGATTTTCCTTGGTTTCGCCGCGGGCGGCGCCCAGGTCATGAGTCTGAATTATGGTGCAGGGCTACCCACCAGGTATCACAATTACACGTGTGCCGTTGGTGGAATCCCAACGGTGCCGGTGTTGAAGCTATTCAGCAGCCCTCAGGACGTGTCACAGAAGGAGTATTTCGACGTTTACGCGGGCACCATCATCGAGGGAACCGAGACAGTTGCTGATGTAGGTCAGCGGCTGCTGGAGGAGCTCGTCGCCATTGCCTCGGGCAAGCCTGCGAGACAGGAGATGAACTCGCGCTACCATGAACCACTTATCATGTACTACACGGGACCGATTCTGTGAAACAGTGTCTGCCATGAACATCATGCGGCACATGTTGACACCACACCAGGTGCGTCATACTATTCCCGAACAGTACGGGGGCAGGAACTCGAGGTTTCGAACGGCAACATACGAAGGGGATTGAGAGTTTCAATCCCCTTTTCGATGTTCTGACACAGCAGACGAGGAGGCATGATTTGGCAGAGCGCAGCATCATCACATCAATCAAGGCACGCGAGATAATCGATTGCAGGGGAACCCCCACCGTTCAGGTAGACGTCGCAGTCGATGGCATTCTGCGCGGCCGTGCAGACGTACCGAGCGGGCGTTCGACCGGAAGCTACGAAGCATACGAGATGCGCGATGGAGGTGCACGCTACGGTGGGTTCGGCGTACGGAAGGCCGTGGAGAATGTAAACTCCACCATCGCAGACCTCTTCATCGGCAGGGATGTGACCGAGCAACGGTCAATCGACCGCGACATGATTGCACTTGACGGGACGCATGACAAGCGCAGACTGGGTGCAAACGCGATTCTTGGCGTATCTCTCGCGGTTGCAAGGGCCGCCGCTGCAGCATTGGACATTCCACTCTACCGGTATCTGAATTCAAGTGCGCATGTATTACCGGTACCGATGATGAACCTCATCAACGGCGGCAAGCTGTCATCAAACGACCTCTGCTTCCAGGAATTCATTATGATGCCGGTTGGCGCCGACAGCTTCTCTGAAGCCCTTCAGATAACGGCTGAAATCAACGCGATTCTGAGGCCTATGACCGCCGAGCGCTATGGCAAGCTCGCAATCAATGTGGGCGATGAAGGGGGTGTCGTGCCGCCTATCATAGACGTGAGAGAGGCTCTCGACCTGCTCGCAGAAGCCGTCCACCGTTCCGGCTACGAAAGCAAGATTGTGTACGCTTTCGACTGCGCAGCAACCCACTTGTACGACCGGACAACGGAGAAGTACAGCTTCGAAGGAAAGCAACTGAGCACTGACGAAGTCATAGAGTTCTTCAAGAAGCTGTGCGCAGAGTATCCCATTGCGTCCATCGAAGACCCTCTGCAGGAAGATGATTTCGAGGGCTTCGCCACCATTACGAAGGCCCTCGATACACAGATTGTCGGGGACGACCTGTTCGTGACAAACAAGACACGACTCGCCAAGGGGCTTCAGATGGGTTCGGCGAATGCCGTTCTCTGGAAGGTCAACCAGATAGGCACGCTCACCGAAGCGATGGAGACCGCAGCCATGGCATTCAGGAACGGCTACGGTGTATGCGTGTCTGAGCGTTCAGGCGAGACCGAGGACCCGATGATTGCAGACCTCGTCGTTGCACTGAACGGGGGACAGATTAAGACAGGGGCGCCTGTGCGCAGTGAACGCACGGCCAAGTACAACAGGCTGTTGCAGATAGAAGAGGAACTCGGCAGTGCTGCCACCTATGCGGGCCGGAATTTCCGAAAACCGGTATAGCTCGCTGCTCCGGTTCCGATTGAGGCGACTACGCGCATGTATGTGAAGAACGGTGCCGACCTCCTGTCTCACGGTAACAGAGCGCTCCGCGAGGCAGCACTCAGCATCGTCGAATACGCGCTTCACAGGGCCAACCCATATCGCGCAGTCCGAGAACTCGTGCGACTGGAGGCCCACACACTCCTGGTCGGAGACCTCTGTTTCGACATGAGAGAGAGAGGCACTATCTACGTTCTCGGAGCGGGCAAGGCCAGTCTGCCCATTGCACAGGCGCTGGAGGACGTCCTCGGCGACCGTATCGCAGGGAGCCTTGTAATCGTCAAAGAGGGTCAGGAATCGAGCACCCGATTCATCAACCTCAGAGAGGCCAGTCACCCAATCCCCGATGCACGCGGCTTTGAGGCCGCAAAGGAGATGAGAGGGCTGGCCACCCAGGCGGGGCCGAACGATATCGTGTTCTGTGCATTCACCGGTGGCAGTTCCGCGCTTGCCCCCTATCCTGTTGCAGGGCTTACCATCGACGACAAGGCAAAGGTGCATAGGCTTCTGCTGGAAAGCGGTGCCAGCATCCGACAGATAAACGCTGTCCGCAAGCATCTCTCACAGATCAAAGGGGGCCACCTGGCACTGGACGTCTTCCCTGCGGAGATAGTCAACCTCACGGTCTCCGATGTCACCGGCGACCCATACGACTACATCACGTGTCCGACTGTGCCGGATACCTCCACATTCGATGACGCCAGGCAGGTGCTTGATGCCTATCACCTGTGGGATTCCATGCCTGCGGCTGCAGCCAATTATCTGCAGTCTGCCACGCCGGCAATGGAAAATCCGCGCGATTTCGGAGACCAGCGCGTGCACACCTTCCTGCTGGTTCGAAGCGGGGAAATATGCGATGCAGCAGCCGAACAGGCCGCTCGCCTCGGCTTCGCTGCGCGCATTCTCACCCATGAGATGGAAGGCGACAGTACCGAACTTGGCCGCAGATTTGGTGAGCAGCTCTCTTATACGCACCATAATGAGGATGAGACGAATCTGCCCGCCGCCATTATCGCTGGAGGGGAGACCACTGTGACGCTCAATGGTGAACAGGGCCAGGGAGGCCCGAACCAGGAGTTCGCGCTGAGCGCGGCCCTTGCCCTGTCCGGCGATGACATGGTCGTCCTTGCCATCGACACCGATGGCACCGATGGGCCAACAGGTCTTGCAGGGGCAATGACGGACACATCTACAATACGATACTCCAAGGAAGCCAATCTGGATATCATGCATGCCCTTGAGCACCACAACGTCAGTCCACTCCTGACAAGAGTCAAGGATGCCGTGGTTACAGGCCACACAGGCACGAACGTGAACGATCTCAAGCTGGGACTGCGCGGTTGAATACATGCGAGTCACTTGATTCGCCCTACTAGCAACACGGCACACAACCATCACGAAGAGGAGGACTATTCATGAAACACGCTGAGCGCAGAGGCAAGATTCAGACCGTCCTTGGACTTATCGAACCAGAGGCCTTCGGAATAACTCTCCCCCACGAGCACCTCATGAGCGATGGGTCCGGATGGTTCACTGAACCCGAGGACGCCTTCGAGAAGGAGATGGCCTACCATCCTGTCACCGTCGACATTCTCTGGTGGCTTACCTACCACCGTTTCACGAATCTCGACGACATGACCTTCTCCGATGAACAGGAAGCCATCGATGAGGTGATGCACTTCAAACTGGCCGGAGGCAGTTCAGTGGTGGAGATGAGCAACATCGGACTTGGACGTGCTCCTGCATCACTCGCCCGCATCTCCAGGGCCACCGGGCTGAACATCCTCATGGGTTGCGGCTACTACTTCGACGCCTCAATGCCTCCCGAAGTGGATGACATGAGCGAAGAAGAAATCACCGATGAGATTGTCCGCGACATAGAGGAGGGAGTCGGCCCCAACCGCATCTGTGCCGGTCTCATCGGAGAAATCGGGTTGTCATGGCCGATGACCCCGAATGAACGCAAGTCGCTCCGTGCGGCCGCAAAGGCGCAGAAGCTCACCGGAGCCAATTTGAATATCCACCCCGGGCAGGGAGAGGACTCTGCGATGGAAGCCGTCCATATCGTTGAGGAAGCCGGTGGCGACCTCACCAAGACCACGATGGACCATATCGACCGCGCAGTGCGTGAGCGAGACAACCGGATTGCCCTGGCAAAGACCGGCATCGTCCTGGAATATGACCTTTTTGGACGAGAGGGCCACTACCCCATGGGACACCGCAAGATTGACCTGCCCAACGACCATATTCGAATCAACGAGATAATGGACCTCATGGACGCCGGGTACACGAGTCAAATCATCATCTCACAGGACATCTGGAACAAGACACAGCGTCGCAAGTATGGTGGATGGGGCTATGCCCACATCATGGACAACGTACTGCCGGTCATGCGTGCAAAAGGCATGTCCGACAAGGACATCCACACTATCATGGTGGACAATCCGGCACGCCTGTTCACCTTCGACTAGCAGCCCCCATGACCGGTGCACCTCGCACGTACAAAGAGAGGGCCCATCCAGGTGGATGGGCCCTCTTCATGTATCACCAACCAGGTCACGTGGCCTGAATCAGCTACGCGTCTTTGCGCGGAAGGGTCTTGAGAGCATCCTGAATCATGGAGTACTCACCGCCATCGAGAAGCAGCGTCTGTCCGGTCATGTAGCTGGCTGCGTCTGACGCAAGATACAACGCCGCGCCCGCCATCTCGATTGGCTCCGCAATGCGACCGAGACTCGTATTCATCTTCTTGCGCCGCAGGTTGTTGTCATCGGTCCAGAGCGCCTCAGACAGGCGGGTCCTCGTAACCGATGGAGCGATGGTGTTGGCCCTGATATTGTAGGGACCCAGTTCCTGTGCGAATACCTCCGTCAGCATGCGTACCGCAGCCTTGCTGATTGAGTAGACACCCATGCCGGGATATGGCCTGAAACCGGCATCGGAGGCAATGTTGATAATGCTGCCTCCCTTGCCCTGTTTCTTCATCTCCGCCGCCACCCTCTGGCTCAAGAAGAACATGCTCTTGAGGTTCAGGTCCATAGTGACATCCCATGCCTTCTCTTCCAGGTCGAACAACGTCGCGTACGTCACGTTGGTCCCCGCGTTGTTGACAAGGATGTCGATGTGGCCGAACTCCTCGATTGCCCTCTTCACGACACCTTCGTGCTCTTCGTTGTGTCGAATGTTCGCCGCAACCGGCAGCGCCTTCCGGCCGAGCTGAGCAACCTCGGCAGCCACTGACTCCAGGTCGGGCAGCTTGCGACTCGTGAGCACGATATCAGCGCCCGCTTCGGCGAAACCGAGTGCAATCATTCGTCCGATGCCCCTGCTCCCACCAGTCACCAACGCAACTTTGCCATCAAGCCGGAAAAGTCTCGCCAGAGATCCGAACTTCTCTTCTTCAGACATGTCGTTCTCCCTTCACTTCGTTTCGGTAGCCCACCATCAGAGGGCTAGGCGTCCCCGAACGGTTCGGGTTGCATCAGGTTGCACCCGAAAGTCGGCTGCCGCATAAGTTCCGCGGACTGATCAAGTTCCTTGTCGATACCAGCAAGGTAGCGAGCCACGTTCCTTCGCGCATTGTAGTCATAGTCGATGTTGAGTGCGATGGTTTCCATGATCGGAGAGCCACCACCATGAACACCGGCAATCTGGTACCAGGATGTCATCGCAGACGCGGAGACGTTCTCCACGAAACGCCAGATGCGATGCGATTCTTCGGACGAGAGCTTCGGATTACGGACAATGTACTTGTCCATGTAGGGCTTGGTGTCAGGATTCATGAAGTCTTCTTCGAATGGCATCGTGACAGCCAGACCACCGGCAATCTCGGTGAGCATGTTGTACTCGTGGTAGATATTTTCCCCCATCAATCGCCGGCCGACATTGGCGAAGATGGCGTTCGGGAAAAAGGTACCACTGGCCGTCTTCTCACCATACATGGCGGCGGCAACACCGGCCGCGAATGCCAGTTCGGAGCCAAGCGCGTACTCGGACATCTTCTCTCGGACATGGCTGACTTTCTGAATGTTGTTCGCTTCAGCAGCAAGAAGGGTCGCGCCAAGGATAACGTCAGACACTGCCGGCTTGCAGCCGCAGTAACTGTGGCGATGCGAATCCGCGAAAAGCATGGCCATCCTTCGGCCGAATTCCCACTCGCGGCACATGAACACGCGCTCCTTGGGAATAAATGTGCGGTCGAAGATAATCATCGAATCGGAGACGCCGTACTGACAGAAGGGAGACTCAATCTCCTTGCGCTCGTGAAGCCATACGGGTCGAACAACCTGCTTGATGCCAGGGTCGTCCGCCGGAATGGCGAAGGCAACCGCCCAGTCGGCATCGCCTTCCAGCATCGCACGTGTGGGCAGGACGAGAATCTCGTCCGCGTAGGCTGCCATTGTGATGCAGACCTTGCAGCCGCTGACATAGATGCCCTCGTCGGTCACCTCATCCACGTGCACGTACTGACCAGGCTCGACCTGTTCGCTAGGCCGTTTCGTCCTGTCGCCTTTCATGTCCGTCTGGGCACAGGCAGCACAGAGGTCATTGTCCTGATACCAGCTCAACCAATCCACGAACCTCTTGTTGTACTCGGTCCCATACTTATCATCGATCTCTTTGGTGCTGATGGAGAGCGCGGTAATCGCATCGTGGCCCATGCAGCGCTGGATGCAGCCACCGACGCGCTGAGCGCCCAGCCGAATCATCTTCTGCTTCTGCATCAGGTCATATGGATGCTGGGGTGTGTGCGCCCAACGATTCACCTCTTTGCCCGTGTAGGCAGAGGTCGCAGTAGCCACGCCCTTCCACTTCTCGTCCTGGGCAATCTCGAACGTTACCGCCATCACATTGATACCGGGCAGAATGCGAGGGTCATCACGACCAACCTTCTCTCCCCCGATATACAGATTGGGCCTCATCTTGGCCAGGCCGGCCCTGTACTGCTCTGGTGTTCTCATTTGTGTACTAACCTCCTAGAGTCTTCCTTCATTTCAGAGAGGCCGCATGCAGCACCAGATTCTGATTACGGGTGAACGTGATGTGCGATTGCGGTTCCCGAGCGCCAACGTGGACACTCACTCGAAGTTTAGCACTGCCAATGTGGTGGTTCAACAACATCTCACCGGCGTATACGGCTGGTCAACGAACAGGCAGAGGTTCACCATCACAACCGAACTCCAACCCAGCAAGGGACCATGCGTACTCACCCCTCCCACGGCTGAATGGCACACGTCGAACAGCTATGCACATCAAGAAGGGGCGGTGCCGGAAACACCGCCCCTCACTCATTCAACTGCAAGGCCCCCCAACACTACATTCGTCTACCAACCCACCAGCATCTGCGACGGTAGCCACAGTATGATCTGTGGGAAGACCGTACACAGTATGAGGCCTAGAACGATGAGACCCACGAACGGAATCACACCGCGGATGATATCGCTCATGGTAACGCCCAATTCAGGTGCTGCGGTCCCACGACACACAAAGATGGACACTGCGAACGGAGGTGTCATGAACGACATCTGCAGGTTCACGCAAATCATCATGCCGAACCACAGAGGGTCGAACCCAAGCTCCGGGCCGATGGGCGCAAGAATTGGCACCATGATGAACACAATCCCTATCCAGTCGATTAGCATTCCCAGGATAAAGACGATGAACATGACCATGAAGAAAGCGCCCCACCTTCCGCCAGGCGTCGCCATAATGACTTTCGCGACCACGTCGCCACAGCCGGCGCTGATGAACACGCCCACGAACGCGAAGGAGAGACAGCCAATCATGAGGACAAAAGCGCTCACGCGCAGAGTATCCAGACACGTTCCCTTGAGGATGTCCCACGAGAACTTGCGATACACGATTGCAAGCACCATGGCGGCGAACGCGCCGACCGATGCCGCCTCGGTGGGTGGCGCAATACCGAAGAAGATGGTGCCCAGTACCGACAGAATCAACAGGCCCGGCGGCACGAGCGAGTAGAGGAGCATCCTGGTCTTAACCGCCAAGGGAACGTTGCGATCCTCCTTCGGCACAGGTGGACCCCAGTCATGTTTCCAGAAGCACGCCAAGGCAACATACACACAATACAATGTACACAGAAGCAGGCCAGGGAAGATGGCTGCCATGAACAACTTGCCCACAGAAACCATTGCCATCGGCCCGTAGATGACCAGCATGACGCTGGGCGGAATGAGAATGCCAAGCGTGCCGCCAGCACACACCGCACCCGCAGCCAGCGATTTGTTGTAGCCCCGCTTGACCATGGGAGTGAGAGCGATAAGCGTCAACATCGTCACAGAAGCGGTGATGACACCCAGACAGGCAGCAAGCACGGTTCCGAAGATTATTGTACTGACGGCCAGACCGCCACGGAACCCACCAAGCCACAGGTACAGTGCATCGAACAATCCATCCGCTATCCCCGACCGCTGGAGCACTACGCCCATGAAGGTGAACAAGGGCACCGCAAGAAGCGGATAGTTGAGGGACAGGGAGTAGAGCCGGGAGTAGATTATCTCGAACGATGCGTTGCCGAGCAGCAGGTAGCCCATAATCAGGCCGACGCTGCCGACGACGAAAGCAAGGGGGAACCCTGTCATCACTCCGACGATAATGCCGGAGACCATGAGCAAGGTAATCATCTCGGCACTCAAGTCAATCAAGGCGTCCCCTCCCTGCCGCGAAATGAACATCGCGGATGAACTTGGCAACACCCTGGAGGAGCAGCAATATGACTCCCACGGCGATGGCCGTTCTGAACGGGCCAGCGGGAGGGTACCAGTAGCTCTCCATCATCACCTCGCCGCGAGTCCAGGAGCGGATTGCCCAGAACATTGCTTTGTACACGAGGACCCCCATCAGCGGAAAGAACAAGACTGCTGCGAATATCGAATCCGCGATGGCCTGTCCGCGCTCTGAAAGCCGGCTGAAAAAGATGTCTACACGGATGTGCGACTTGTGCAGGTGAGCATAAGCCCACCCCAGCGCATAGATGGAACCCCCAATCATGCTCGATGTCTCATAGGCCCATACGGTCGGAGCATCCAGTGCATAGCGCATGAAAGTATCAAGTGCTCCAACCAGGACAAGCCCCAGCGTGAGCCATCTCGCCCATGAGCCCATCGTCTCGCTCGCGAAATCGATGGTTTTCAGTATTCTTCTCATATATTCCCACGCGTTCCCCGCCGCCCCGGAGAACCCGGGGCGGCGGGCCTTCATCGTTAGTAGAAATCAGGCGGAAGGTGCAGGAGTGTTCAACGAGGACTGCTGCGTTGAAGCCGTGATGAAAGCGACCTGAGACTCGAGGATCTCTTTGTACAGAGGGGTCCCGGTCATTGCCTTCTCCGCATAGAACTCGTTGGCGGTGTCGATGACAGCCCTCTCCACGTCAGGAGGCAGATGGACCATCTTGCAGCCGAAGTCCCTGAACTTCTCGGTTGCCACGATGTTGTCGTTGTCGATCCACATCTGCTGCTCACGTGTGACTGACTGCACCGCAGCCAATACGATTGCCTGCAAGTCCGCAGGCAGAGACTCCCACCTGCTCTTGTTGAGATAGAAGACCAACGGGTCGCTCGGCGCGCGCGTGGCCGAGAAGATCTGGTATTCAGCGATCTCCTGGAAACTCATCGCCCAGTTGACTGACGGAGACGAGTATTCGAACGCATCGATAACGCCACGTTGCATCGACTCGTAGAGTTCCCCACCCGGCATGAACACAACACTTGCGCCCAGCCTGGTCATGATCTCACCGCCGTCGCCAGACGTCCGCATCCTGAGACCCTTGATGTCGTCCACAGTCTTGATGTCCTTCTTGGAGAGTGCGAACACCTCAGGCGGCTGCGGGCAGATTCCGGGAATGGCAATCACGTCGTAGCCCTCTGCCATCCGGTTAATGAAATCAATGCCATAGTACTGAAACCACACAGGCGCCGCTTCGGCGGTCAGACCGCCGGGCCTGGCGCTGAACAAGCCAGCCTCCGGCCACTTGTCCAGGTTGTACATGGTGCACGTGTAGGTACCATCAATCGCCTTTGTATCGATGGCGTCCATTTCCTTGGTGGCAGCAACGATTGAGCCGCCGGTGAAGGATTTGAACTCAAGACGCCCACCACTCATTGCAGTGACGGCGTCACATATCTTCTCTGCGTAAATATGGGCAGGATTCGCCGCATCGAAAGAATCCTGGATCTTGAACGAGAACGTCTCCGCCGACGGAGCCGCGGGAGTCACCTCCTCTTCCTCTTCCTCGGCAGGAGGAGCCGTACCCTCCTCTGCTGGCGGAGCCGCTTCCGGCGCACACCCCAGAAGACCCAGGGCAACAACTGCAACCATGGATACCAACCACACCATAACTCTTCTACTCATGCCTCTTGCCTCCTTATGTTGCTTTCAGTTCTCTCTCTCCATTGATTGCCATGCAGGTCACCAAGTAACCTCTCTCATAGGCATTCTCCTCCGTATCGGCACTTCATTGTTTCGCTCCCACTCGAGCCCAAACTCACTGCGCAAGACCTGACGTATCCCCCGGGTTAGCCCTACCACACGTGTATTCAAGAACGACAACACAACGCGGCGTTCGAGAAAGGAAGCTCGCCGAATGGTCGCGTCCGATAGTCACCTTCGCCTATCGTAGAAGAGCCATTATACGAATGTCAATGCATTTTCCCAGAATTCGGCCACTGTTCCACACATTCTCATCACTCCAGAGTGCTCGCCATGGCGCTGTCAACAGGGCACCGCTCTCTCCCCATGCCTCCTCATCTCATTCCGAGACCACGTACGGCACGAGACTACGAGGAACCCATGGACACAGCCCCATGGTTGAAGCACATCACGCTGAATGCGATAGAGGCACAAGTATCGAGTACAGAAACACCCCACGATTCACGACTATCACATCGTCCGCAGCAACAGAAGAGGGGAGGCCCGGAAGCCTCCCCTCTGTTCCACATCGAACCGATTTGCTACGCAATCATGAGGCTGGGCAGCCACATAATCAGTTGAGGGAATATGATACAGAGCGCCAGTCCAAGAATGATGCAGAATACGAACGGCCATACTCCCTTGATGATAGCCGCCATGTTTATCCCCAGTTCTGGCGCTGCCGACCCTCTCAAGTAGAAGATGGCAGACGCAAACGGTGGAGTCATGAACGACATCTGCAGGTTGATGACCAGCATCATCCCGAACCACAACGGGTC
>JAFGFT010000052.1 GCA_016930935.1 Dehalococcoidia bacterium
GCAAATGACGTGCTTGTTGGCTCGCAAGGCTCGCGTGATCATCTCCACGTGGAGGAAGGGCGGAGTGCAGATATCCACGACGTCGATTTCAGGATTGTCGAGCAGTTCCTGGAAATCCGCAACGGCCTCCTGGAACCCGAATCGTTCCTTGACGTCCTGAGCCTTCTTCAAGTCTACGTCCGCGACGGCACGCAGAGTGACGGAAACTCCCGCGACCCTCCGATAGCCAAGGCAGTGAAGTTGTCCTGCATACCCGGCGCCCGCAAGGCCAATGCAAACACTGTTGTCGTTGCTCTTCATCGTGAAATCATACCGAAGTATCGGTCAGGGCGCTATCTCCTGCAGGAGGGGTTCTGGGGACACGATACTTATCTCCCCGCAGATGCACGGGTCACGACTGATTGTTACTTGTCTACTCCCCGTCCCCCTTGCGGCACTGCAAGGCCCCGGCGCTTTGCCGCGTGGCTGCCACAAAAAGAACGGCGGCGGAAAGCAGCAGAGCTTGCACGAGGATGAAGCTGGACTGATAGCTGCCCGTCAGGTCATGCAACCAACCTCCTGCCCACGGTCCGACGGCGGCGCCCAGCGAGACGAAGAGAATCATAACGCCCTGGATGGCGCCGTAATTCCGCCCATGGAATCGGTCCGCGACGGCCGCATATAGTGTCGGGCCACTCACACCGAGTCCCCATCCAGCGAGCAACGCGAAAAGAAGCGGCACAACAGTGGAATCGGGGTTTCCCACCACGTTCAAGAGGAACATTGCCGTGGTTGCCGAGAGGCAGCCAGCAAGGAAGAGCGGCACGCGGCCGAAGCGGTCTGACAGCATACTCGAAAAATTGCCAGTCGCGAGGGCAATGCCGAACGTGCTGAACACGCGCGCGGCGACCATCGGGTCGAAGCCGACGTCCTGGAGGAAGTAGACCTGGTGACCAATGACGACCTGCAGCGCGAAGCCCATGTTGCACATGCCGGCGATGAGGAATAACTGGTAGGTACGCGTGCGTAGCGCCTCGCGCGCCGTCCACTGGTGCTCCTGCTCCTGAACGGGCGATGAGTCCCTGTATCCGGCGGCTTCCGCAGCCTTCTGGTCGACCAGCGCCTGCTGCTGTGGACTGCGACGCATCAGAAGAAGGCCTATCGGAACGATTATGGCGGTGGCGCACAAACCGATGATGACGTACGCTGCTCGCCAACCGTGGCCCGAAATGAGCCACTGAAACAGCGGCGCTGTTACGAGGCTGACGCCGAAGCCCGAGCCGATGATGCCGAACACGGTGCCACTGCGTCCGCTCCCGAACCAGTGTGACAGCACGGACATGAGCGGCGTGATGCCGATGAGGCTCGTGCCGATGGCGACCAGTACACCGTAGATGAGGTAGAAGTGCCACGCCGACGACGCCAGGCTACAGAAGGCGAGGCCTCCACCAACAACCACTCCTCCAACCGCTAGTACATACCTCGGTCTGAACCTGTCGGCCAGTGTCCCTGCAATCGGGGCGAACAGGCCATAGGACAGCAGCGCAATCGAAAACATCAATGCAGTCCCACCGCGGGTCCAGCCGAAGTCGTCCACAATCACGGGATAGAAGACGGAGAACGTATTGCGCATCGCGTAGGCAACGACCGTGATGCTGAAGCCGCCGGCAAGGACAATCCACTTGTGGGAAATGTGAGGAACTCTCATCGCACTATGTTCTACCGAATGAGTTGGAACCCGCAACCCTCCCGGCACAGGCGGGAAGTCGGTTTGCTCACCAGGCAGCGCCAGCCCGAACCCGCGAGGCGCCGTTTCACCTACTCCCCTTCGCGCTTCCGATACCGCAACGCCTCCGTGATGTGGCCGCTGTACATGCAAGAGGCGGAGTCGAGGTCGGCGACGCTGTTGGCTACGTTCATGATTCGGCGGTGCGGACATTCGAGCCCTCACTGATGTACAGTACGCGTCAATACCAACCGACTAAGATAGGAGAGCATTGTGAAGACCAGGAATGCACTGAGGGAACTTCTGAACGACGGCAAACCAACGATAGGAACTCAAGTTATCAGCACATCACCCCAGATTGTTGAGGTAATAGGTCACACGGGCTGTTTCGACTACATACAGCTATCGGCTGAATACGCATCATGGACACTGCCAGATCTGGACAATTTCGCTCGAGCAGTTGAGTTGTTTCCTTCATTGACGTCGGTGATGAAGATAGAGGACGACCCTCGCACGTTCATGACTCGCAGAGCGCTGCACGCCGGTATGCAGGGCATACTCTTCGCCGACTGCTCGTCAGCCAGAGAAGTGAGGGACTGCATACGCACTGTCAGGCCGGCAACGCCTGAGGACGGAGGAACGAATGGGTGTGCGCTGACACGCGATGTCGGCTTTCTGATCACGGAGGTCGGTGGCGAGGCCTGGATGCAGGCCATGAGGGACATCGTGGTCATGGTCATGATTGAGAAAAAGGCGGCGATTGACGAACTCGAAGAGATACTCTCCATCGATGGGGTGGACATCGTGAATTTCGGCCCATGTGATTATTCAGTGAGCGTTGGCAAGGCCTACAACACGAGTCACTGGTGCACTGAGGCATACAAGGCACACCGGGATATGCTGGAACTGGCCCTGAAGCGCGGCAAACGCGCGAGAGTGGAAATCGGGAATTGGGAACAAGCCAGAGAGTATATCGACATGGGCGTTCGTGATTTCAATGTCGGAGTGGACCTGCTTGCCGTGTACGAGTACTACAAACTGAATGGCGGCAGCCTGCGCGAGTTACTTTCCGGGAATCGATAGAAGCAGGGGTCGGGGCGGCGGCGGCCGCCGCCATCGGTCTTGAATGCTGCATTGCCCGGGTCAGAGATTTGTTGCCGTTCTTTGTGGCACCCCTGCAGGCACACGATTGCCGTCACGTTCAGATTAAGCCCGACAGGAATCCTGAATCGTTCTCATTTGTTCGACTGCGGTTTTGCGCAGACCAGGACAAGTGTGGTGACCGATGCTTACGAAACCTGCGCCGGAGTTCAGGGGACACCATACTCATCAAGCGCCCCAGCGCGAAACCGCGTTCTACCTCTACTCCCCCTCTCTCTTCCTGTACTGCAACGCCTCCGCGATGTGGGGAGTGTCTATGAGGTCCGCGCCTTCAAGGTCCGCGATGGTCCGGCCTACTTTCAACACTCGGTGATAGCCACGCGCTGAGAGGTGGAGTTGACGCATGGCCGCGTGGAGAATCTCCTTGCCGCGCGGCGTGACCTTGCAGCAATCCGTCACATCCCGTGCCGCCATGTCCGCGTTGCAGGTGGCCTTGCGTCCGGCGAGACGTTCGTCCTGAATCATGCTCGCACCCATCACGCGGGCACGAACGGCCGCAGACGTCTCTCCATTGCCCTGACTCGTCAGCTTCTCGTAGTCCACTCTCGGAACATCTACGAAGATGTCGATGCGGTCCATCAGCGGTCCGCTGAGCCGTTTGCGGTACCGGATGATGTCTGAAATGGAGCACTTGCACTCCCTGAACGGGTCGCCGTAGTGTCCGCAGGGGCAGGGATTCATGGCCGATACCAGCATGAAGCTGGCGGGAAAGGTGACGCTGCCCTGCGCGCGGCTGACCGTTACCACACGGTCCTCCATCGGTTGCCGGAGCGACTCCAACGTGGAGTGCCCGAATTCAGGGAACTCGTCAAGGAACAACACGCCCCGATGACTCAGGCTTATCTCTCCGGGACGGGGAACCTGCCCACCACCAACCAGGCCAGCGTGAGAGATGGTGTAGTGCGGAGAGCGGAACGGCCGCATTCGCATCAGCGGTGTTTCCTTTGAGAGCAGTCCGGTGACGCTGTATATCTTGGTGACCTCTACGGCCTCATCCATGGACAGAGGCGGGAGTATGGACGGCACACAGCGCGACAACATCGTCTTGCCGCTCCCGGGTGGCCCACTCATCAGCACGTTGTGCCTTCCCGCTGCGGCTATCTCCAGCGCCCGCTTCGCGTGTTCCTGTCCCTTGACATAACACATATCAAAGCCGTCATCATCCACAGCCGTCACGTCGGTCGGGCAGGGCACAACAGGCGCAAGGGGCACATCGCCCTTCATGTGCGCCATAAGCTGCGCCAGGGACTCAGGCGCGGTAATCACCACACCTTCCACCAGCGCTGCTTCCATTGCATCCGGCAGGGGCACGCAGGCATTCGCTATGCCGTTCTCACGAACAGTCGACACCATCGGCAGTATGCCCTGTGTGTGACGAAGACGGCCATCCAGTGACAACTCGCCCAAGAACACGATATCGCGCACATCCGCGATGAGTTGGCCTGAACTCATGAGCAGCCCTACCGCGATGGCAAGGTCATACGCCGGACCTTCCTTCTTCAAGTCAGCGGGCGCGAGGTTCACGGTCACCCTCTTTGAAGGAAAGCGGAAGCCTGAATTGCGGATGGCGGAGCGGACACGTTCACGTGCCTCTTGAACGGCTTTGTCAGGAAGACCAACAATGGTAAAACTGGGAAGTCCAGCAGAGATATCGACTTCAACTTCTACAAGGGCGCCATCGAGGCCAACCACGGCACAGCTCAGCGCCTTTGCCAGCATCAGCCCTGGCGTCCACCCATGTCAGTACTCTCCAAGAGCAACCGCAATCGCTTGCTCCTTGCTGTCTGAAAGGCTCACAGTAATCGACTTGAGACCCAACGAGCCCAATCGCTCCTGAGCACGTCCGTGCAGATGCACCATCGGCTTTCCACTGGGTGCGGAGAGTATCTCAATGTCCTTCCAGCCCACGCCGTACATGCCGGTGCCAAGCACCTTCATAACTGCTTCCTTTGCCGCGAAGCGGGTGGAGAGAGAGGACACACGAGTACGGTAGGTCTCTATCTCTTTCTCCGTGTAGACGCGACGAAGGAAGCGAAGACCGAAGCGGTTGATGGCCTCCTCGATGCGCGGAATCTCGATGATATCAACGCCTATCTCTGCCATGAAACGAACACCCGACGGGGACCACGCGGCCCCCCCCGCAAAGAACGATACGCCAGTAGGTGGAAAGATGGGAAACGTGGGGAATGGTACCAGCTATGCAGTGCAGCCACAATAGACGAATGCCTCAGCCAGACAGACCAGACCGCCGGATGGCACAGAAACCACCCAATTTTCGCCTCTGGCATGCTACTATCTGAGCCGATATCACGGAGGGAGCGATGAGCAAGTACGCCACGCATATCCCACCCAGCTTCAGCATCAGATGCCACTCCTGCGGCGAACTTATACTGCCGGAACCGTGGACGTGGAAACACTCCTGCGGTGCACCGCTTGACATCAACGTCGATGTGGATTTCCACAGAATACGTTCCTGCCAGCAGCCCGACCTGAAAGGACTTGTCCGCTTCGCCCCCGTGCTTCCCCTCACGAGTCTGCCTGACACGGCGATAGGCGACACCCCGCGTCTCACTGAGGAAGTCGATGGAGTCGACGTCACTTTCATGCTGGACTACCTGAACCCCTCCGGTTCGTTCAAGGACCGTGGTGCGTATGTCACCGCCGCTCGCTGCGCTGAGATGGGATTCGATTCCATCGTCGTCGATTCCTCCGGCAACGCAGGCGTGGCTATCGCGCGCATGGGTCTCCGCCTAGGCATCAACGTGGACATCTTCCTGCCAGAATCGACTCCCGATGGCAAGAAACTCCTGATGCGCCTGCTCGGAGCACATCTACACGAAGTCAGCGGCGACAGGATGAAGGTACACGCCGCCGCGCTCGCAGCCGCGGAAGATGGCGCCGCCTATGTGGGCCACTGGTGGAACCCGTATTTTCTGCACGGCACGAAGACGATGGCCTATGAGGCATTCGAGCAGATGGACGGCATCGACTATGCCGTGGCACCCGTGGGCGCGGGTACCATTCTGCTCGGCCTCCACAAGGGCTTCTCAGAGCTTGCCGCCGCACACATGCTCAGAATGCCAAAACTCGTCGTTGCACAGGCCTCCGGCTTCGCGCCTGTCTGCGCGGAGCTTGGCATCACACGTCCGGAGGCGAAGCAGTCTACGCTGGCCGACGGCATTGCCATCGCCGACCCTCCACGGCGCGCGCAGATAGCCGCCGTCGTCGCCGAGACCGGTGGATTCGGAGCCATTGTCGACGATGAACAGATTGCGGATGCGCTCAGGTGGCTCGTCAGGCGGGGAATCATCGTTGAGCCAACCAGCGCCGTCCCGTTCGCCGCCGTTTGTGGTGCCATACGCGATGGGCGTATTCCTTCAGGGAGTTCCGTCCTCGTGCCCCTCTCAGGGACAGGCATGAAGGTGCTTGAGGAACTCACAGAGATTGCGACCGCCTGACCATGCTGCGACCGAAACGTCGTGGTGGCACCGCTATGTCGGCTCCTGTGCAGACGATTTCATCTTCAGGACATTGACAGTGTCTCTACCTGAGTTCATACTGACTGACCAGTCAGTCATACCGAGAATACAACCCTGATGACGTTACAGAATTCCACCACACCCACCCCTGAAGGCCGGAATCCAAGGCGCGAAGCCATCATGGATGCCGCGCTGAGACTCTTTGGCGCTAGCGGCCTCGACGCCACCAGCGTGGAGGCAATTGCCCGCGATGCCGGTATTGGCAAGGGGACCATCTACCTCTACTTCAAGAGCAAGGACGAGATACTGGACGCCATATTGGCAGAGCGATGGCCGGGACCGTACCTTGAGCATCAGTTGCCTGAGATACTCTGCACCGAAGCAGTGACTGATGTCCCGCTTGAAGAAACCCTGGTGCGTGTTGGAAACATGTTTCTCGGAGCCGTTGAAAGCAATATGGTGGTTCTCCGGTTGGCCATGTCTGAGGTGAATAGGTTTCCCGACAGGGCAGAGCATCTCTTTGAGCACACGTTCCTCAGGGCGAACAGGATCATTGCGACGTTTCTGGAAGCGCAGGAGAAGGCGGGCAGGCTCAGACCGCTGGAATCTCCGCTCATTGCCGCGCGTTGCTACCAGTCACTGCTCATGATGTACGTCATGTCCCAGGAGATGCTTCGCGGAAAGGTGTTCACCCCGATTGAGCGTGAAGACTGGGTCAGAGTTGCAGTAGACATCTTCCTCAGGGGCATTGAGAACCGAATAGAATCGCAGACGCCAGAAACACGGGCGTTGGGATAGCCGGCATGGAGAGATTCGCCAGTTTCGTATACACGAAGAGCAAGTTCATCATTGCCCTGGTACTCATCATCAATCTGGCTGCAATCGTTTCTCTTTTCCGCATCAGCATAGACACAGATATCACGGGCTTTTTCAGTGAGGGCAACGCGGTCTATGACGAATACGTAATGCTCACTGAAAAGTACGACATCTCGGAATCGCTCGTGTTGCTCATCGAAGATGATTCCTCACTGCTCTCCGAGGCGAACATGACGGCCATCCAGACGCTCGTCGTATCCGTTGACGACATCTCCGGAATCAACGAAGTTCAGAGCTTCCTGCCGAAGAAGTACCCCTCGGGAGGCATCCTCCTGGACGTGGATGAACGCTTCATTCAACGACACTACGAGGTACTCGAAGACTACACCCGATACAGCTACCCGGCGGTACACCAGTTCCTTTCGGAGGACGAGGGCACCGGCGTCATCTCGCTCACCCTGAGCAACGACGCAAACGGCGCGGAGATTGTCGGCTCCCTCGAACAGCTTGTCGCACAACATCCGGACATGCATATCTCGCTTGCGGGAGACTCGGTCATCGGCGCCACGCTCGAGTGGTACCTCCTGCGAATCATCTTTCTGCTGCCACCTACGGCAGCCACGCTGGTGCTGTTCGTCTTCTACCGGATGCTACGCAACGTGCGTCTCACTCTCCTTTCAATGCTGCCCGCCGCGTTCGGCACGCTGTGGACCCTCGGCACAATCTTCCTGCAGGGTGAAGCGGTCAACGTCGTGACGGCTATCAGCCCCATATTCATCCTGGTGATGGGTTCGGCCGATGGACTGCACTACACCACACATCTGCTTGAGAAAATGGCCCTGCACTCCGACAGGCGTACGCTGACTCTGGAGACGATGCGGATGGTACTCAAGCCCATCATCCTCACGTCCGTCACGACCATGGCAGGTTTCGGTTCACTGGCATGGTCTGACCTTGAACCCATCCGGCAGATGGGCATCTACGTTCCGCTCGGTATCGGCTACGCATGTCTGCTCTCCGTCTTCTTCCTGCCGGCCGTGCTCTCCCACATTCCCCTGCCCGTGGGCGCTCCGCTGGAGCACGGAGGCGTCATCGGATTCTTCGTCACCCTGTCGCAGCGGAAACGGGCCATCCTGGCGGGCGTCGCGCTGCTCCTCATTGTATCGGGGATCAATCTGCCCAATCTCAAGGTCGTCACCGACCCTCTTCTGTACTTCAAGGAGGGGTCGGACATTCGACAGACGTTCAAGACGGTGGAGGATACGTTCGGAGGGGCACTTGTCATGATAGGAGAGATTCCAGCCGACCGTGGTTTGGAGACGCTCCGTGACGCCGACAACGCCGAGGCTGTATTGAACATGGAGCGCGACCTCGAGCGAATGCACGGCGTGGTATCCGCGCGCTCACTGTTCGACATCGTTCAGCAGACATACGAGGCCCAGACGGGACGCTTCGGCTACCCTGAGAGTCCTGCAGCAGTGAGCCTCATCATCAAGGCGATGGATGAGGAAGACCTCGCTCCATGGTACAGCGATGATGGCTTACGGTTGCTGGCGAGGACGAAAGACCTCAACTCCGAGGATGTTGACGCTGTGCAACAGTTCCGGGACGAGCATTCTCAACTGCGGATACTCAACGGCACGCCGATACTCTACAACGAGATGAATCGGCTCACAGTCCGCAGCCAGATTCAGAGCCTCGGATTGGCGCTGGCGCTCGTGTTCATAATGCTCCTGGTTGCCTTCCGCGACTTCCGTGCCGCCGTATACGCCCTGGTGCCGATTATGGTCACCATCGTCGCCATCATGGGGGCGCTTGTCGTGACCGGCTACAACCTCAACATGGTGACGGCCACCCTCTCCGCTGTAACGGTCGGCGTTGGAGTTGACTATGCGATACACCTCATCTCCGGCATCCAGTACTATCGTGCCCGGGGCATGCTAGTAGGTGAAGCCGTCGATATCGCACTGAGGACGGTTTCCCGCCCCGTGCTGGCAAGCGCATTTGGCTTGTGCGCGGGCATATCCGTGATGTTCCTGTCGCCGCTCCACATCCATACTGAGGTGGCAACCGTGATGTGGGTGGCAATGACCGTCTCATCAATCAGCGCACTCTCACTGATTCCCCTCTTCTACAAAACACGGTCAAAGCACGACTCCGGATAAGAATTCGCGGTTGACAGACGAAGCCGTTTCAGTGATTATTTTCGCCGGAGGTACATCAATCACATGGCAGCAGAACTCAGTGCAATCGCCAAAGCAGTACAACCATCGGCAACCCTCTCGCTGAAGGGGGAGATAAGCCGTGTCGAGAAGGCCCTCAACGTGAAGGTTGTCGACATGACGGCAGGCCAGCCTGATATCGGCCCAACGCCGGACGTCATCGAAGCCCTGTCTCAGGGCGGCAAGCTGCACAAGTACGGCCCACTGGCCGGTGAGGTAGGTCTTCGAGCCCTCCTCGCCGAGACCGTGAAGAACGAAACCGGTGCCGACTATCCGTCCGACCAGATAGTCATCACGGTGGGTGCGAAGAGCGCCATCGACATCGTCATGCGCTCCATACTGGACCCAGGAGATGCAGTTATCATCCTCGCCCCTTACTGGGTCACTTATCCCGAGGCGGTTGCCATCTCAGGCGGCGTGCCGGTCGGTGTCGCACCAACAGCCGACCTTCGACCTGACCTTGCCGCCATTGAGGCTGCTGTGCGTGACAACAAGACCAAGGCCCTCATTTACAGCTCTCCAAGTAACCCGACAGGCGTTGTCTACACCGCTGAAGAACTCGCTGGAATCATGCGCATCGCGCGCGACGCCGGCATCTGGCTGATAGCCGACGAGATATACCGCGAGTTTGGATTCGATGGAAAGACTGTACCGAGCCTTTTCTCTCTTCCTGA
>JAFGFT010000053.1 GCA_016930935.1 Dehalococcoidia bacterium
CCGTGGGCCACAACCACGTGTGATTCACGACGTTACGGGCGAGGCATGCCGTCGCCCCTACGGATACCTCCCCACAGCGCATCCTCCTTCGGAATCTTGGGGACACAGTACGCGAATCGGTGCGGATAGTCTGTAAATGGTGTCCCCGTAATTCCACCCCCCGGCCCTGGCGGGCAGGCATGGGAGATTGCCACTGCGCTGGAGCGAACGACCAAGCCCCGTTTAGAATGCACGGGGATGCTCGCATCGCCACGGACCACTCCTATCTTCCCGGCTCTTTTCCCAGCAATCCGTAGAGAATGAGGAAGTTGAGTTCACGAATGAGGGAGGAGTGTGCGGCTGTGGCGGAAAGCTCGGCGGAGCTGGCGAAGATGCCTTTACGCACGATGTCCAGATACAGAAGGAGTGCCTCGTGTGATGTGTCCCTGTTCACGTGGCCCTGGCGCTTGCCCTGCTCGAACAAGTCCTCCGTCAACCGGTTGAACTCAGTCCGCCACAGGTTGTCCACAAGCTCCCGCATCTCCTGATTGCCCTCATAGGCAGTGCGCAACAACTCCCCGCGGTATTGTCCGGCGATTTCCGCCTTGTCGAACACAATCGCGACGAGCTTCTCCGGGAACGGCAGCTCAGATTCCACGATTCCCCTGTATCTCTGGAGCAGAGAGAGGAGCAGCTGCCTGATGACCTCGCGAGCCAGGTTGTCCTTGGTGCCGAAATGGTTGTAGATGGTTGCAGGGGACACGTGCGCCCCTGCTGCTATCTCGCTGACGCTCACCTTCTCGAACCCATGCGTGGCAAACTGCTCTTGAGCCTGCCGCAATATGGCTTCTCGCTTCTGCTCCTTGATGCGCTCAGCGGCTTTCACCAGATTCCTCCCGGCGGTTCTCCGCGACTATTCCGTGTGTACTTGCGACGTTGCGACATTATAGCCTCTTTCCTGGCTGCTTCGGTGCTACCGCGATGCCCCGTCCTTCACAACCTCAGGCACCCGCAGTCCGGGACTCTGCTTCGTGTTTTGTGCCGTTTCGTGCCATCAGAACTGTTGACAACCATGCCCTTCAGTTGTATTGTAGCAAATAGAGCGACTGACTCTAAATACTATAACATGGAGGCGCGTCGTGGACAAGGGATACATCAGATGGTTTGACCACATCGGTGCTGATGAGATTGGACAGGTAGGAGGCAAAGGCCTGAGCCTGGGCAGGATGTCCGTGTCATCTCTCCCCGTTCCCAACGGCTTTGTGCTCTGCACTGGTGCCTATGAGGCCTTCATCCTGCACAACAGCATTGACATCCGAATACGGGAATTGACCGCCGGACAGGATGAGGACGACTTCGTGCAACTGGAGGTCATATGTGATGAACTGCAGAGTCTGTTCCTCAAAGGTGATATGCCGCACGGGATGCTGACGGATATCAGGACGGCCTACACGCAGTTGACGGGGGACACGGAAGCGAATGTGGCTGTGCGGTCTTCCGCCACCGCGGAGGACCTGGCTGAAGCATCGTTCGCGGGCCAGCACGACAGCTTCCTGAACGTCAAGGGATTGGAGGGCCTGACTGATGCCGTCAGGAGATGCTGGGCCAGCCTGTGGTCCGCCAGGGCCATCTCGTATCGATGGAGAACAGGTATCGACCGGGATTCCGTACGCATGGCGGTTGTTGTGCAGCGCATGGTGCCGGCGGATGTCTCCGGAATCATCTTCACGGCCAATCCGCTGAACGGGGACCGAGGTGTGATGGTCATCAATTCATCCTGGGGACTGGGTGAGGCAATCGTTGAGGGACAGGTCGACCCCGACACTGTTGTGGTAGACAAGCAGACAGGACACATCACGCAATTCGATGTTGGCGACAAGTCAGTGAAGACCGTCGCACGAGGGGATGGCACTGTGAACCTGGATGCAGAAACGCCGCTGCGCGCGCAGGCTTCGCTTGACCGGACCCTGGTCGCGGAGTTGGTACGCCTTGCCGGGCAGATCGAGGACCTTTTCGGTGCGCACATGGACATCGAGTGGGGGATTCACGATGGTCGGGTCTTCATTCTTCAGGCTCGCCCCATCACGGCCCTGCCCGCGCAGCCGCTGAAATGGGAGGCTCCCGGTGCAGGATTGTGGATACACGGAGGCGGTATCATGGAGTTCCAGAGCGAGCCGATCAGCCCCATGACCTCGTCTCTCATTGAGGACTTCTTCACGCCACTCTACGGCGAGATGGCTCCATTCATTCGAACCGCGGCCTCCTGGCCTGCCGTTCGGGTCATCAACGGGCATCTGTACAGCTGCCTCACGTACAGAGTCCGACCGTGGCACATACCGCTCGTGGTGAGGCTGGTGGCGCAGCATCTGACATCGCCATCGCGCTGGGCTGCGGAACTCGCCGCATACGACGCGGAAGTCGGTCGCATTGCCAGCATCGACCTGCCTTCGCTCACAGCCGAAGGGGTCGTCGGAGGTCTGTCGAACGCGCTGCGTGCGTTCTTCCGGTACTACTTTCAGTACGCCAGTATGGTGCAGGTATTGACGAACGCAGAGAGCCGTTTCACGCGTTTCTACACCCGGTCCATCAGGTCGAAGGACGACCCGGAAGCAGCGTTCTTCCTGCAGGGTCTGGAGTCCAGGATAACGGCTGCCGAAGACTCCATCCGTGTGCTGGCGGACGAGGTGCGTGAGACGTCCACACTGGCGGCAGTCTCCGGCGACGCGGCTCACGGGGATGTACGGGAAGCGTTGCGGGCAACAGTCGAAGGTCGCGCATTCCTGCAGCGTGTCCACGACTATGTTGAGACCTACGGGTACCAGATGTATGCGTTCGATTTCAACGTCCCGACACTTGGTGAGCGGCTCGACGTGGTGTATGGGGCCATACGGAGCGCAGCCGCGCGGCAACAGAGCCTCCGCTCAAGGCGACAGGAAGTCAGAGGGCAGCAGGACCTGACACTGGAGAGGATTCGTGCGAGGTTGCCGCGCAGGAAATGGCGGCGGTTCGAACGATTTTTGGACAAAGCAAGGCGTGACCTACAGACAAAAGAGAATGCTGTGTTCGCAATCGGCAGAGGCATCCCCGTCGCCAGGGCCTGCTTCCTGGAGATGGGAAGGAGGTTGGCGGAAAGGAGCGTGCTTGCCGATGCCGACAGCGTCTTCTGGCTTACCTGGCACGAGCTGCTCGCCCTCGCGTCAAACCTGGATGAGGGTGTGCCGGTAGAACCACTGGTGGAGGTGGTGACTGACCGCCGGAAGCGATGGGAGCGCTTTGAAAACGTGGATGCTCCGACGTTTCTGCCGGTAGGCCGGAGGCCGGGATGGTGGCTGTCCCGCATCATGCCGATACCGGAGCTCGACGTTCAGGAGGACCCGGATGAACTTGAAGGGGCGCCGGTTGGCCCTGGCATCGTCACGGCCACAGCACGCGTAATCGCCAGTATCGACGACGTGACCCGCCTGCAGAAAGGGGAGATTCTGGTGACAGACACCACTACGCCGGCGTGGACGCCGTTCTTCGGTCAGATAGCGGGACTGGTGACGAACCGCGGGGGCAGGCTTGCGCACAGCAGCATCGTGGCCCGTGAATACGGTATCCCCGTGGTCATGGGCACTGTTGTGGCAACCAGGCGCATCGCGGATGGACAGCGGATCACTGTGGATGGGGACAGGGGCAGGGTCAGGCTGGTTCCATCTGCGTAGGCGTTGATTGCACGCGGTCTTGCCCGCGTCTTTGGGGATGTCCCTCCACCTACGTCCGAACGGGGGTTACGGGAGAGGCATGCCATGAATTGCGGGGACACGGCAATGATTCTCCGGAACACCGACTGACACCGACGACTATGGACTGACACGGACGAGGCGAAGCGGCGACCGATGCCATGCGTTGGAATGGAGTCCCCGTGATTCATAACGTGTTGCTGTAGGGGCCGTTCGGGAACGGCCCGTTGGTTGTCATGAAGCGAGGTTGTGGAAGTGCGGCATGGTCGCTGGATTGCGGCGTGCTGTGAACTCCGGCCCTGTTCTCCGTCGAAGAACGGGCTCTTCACGAAGAGCCCCTACATCACGAATCAGCACTCCCCCGTGGCGTGCAGGCATGGGTTGTTCACAGTACAAAGGATGGCAGTGCAGACATGCCAGGGCATTTCGTGCAATCTTGCATTTCAAATGCAAATTTGCACGGTCCTGCTGGAGTTGCGCGATTGTGAACCTCAATATAATTGCGTGCCATGTATGTCAGCGTTAGAATGAGTGGAGCAGGAGACTGTTGTCAGTATGAAATATCGTATTGTCATGGAACCCCAGCCGGAAGGCGGCTACACCGTCTACGTGCCGGCTCTGCCCGGCTGTATCTCCGAAGGCGATAGCCGCACTGAAGCTATTGCGAATATTCGTGAAGCAATCGCCGCCTATACGGAGAGCATTGCGGAAAGGAACCTCCCTACCCCGCAGATTGAGGAGAGTGAGGTCATCGTGTGACCCATCTGTCAGGACTCTCCTGGCAGGACATGGCCGCGGCGCTACAGCGAGCAGGGTTCCACCTCGATAGACAAAGGGGCAGCCACCTCGTGTTTGTTCAGAGCGGCAGTAATCGCACCGTGGTGGTTCCGCGCCATTCGGAACTCAAGCCAGGCACCGTGCGTGCAATCCTGCGTGAGGCAGGCCTATCGCGTGAGGACGTTGGCCGCTGAAGGGTTCCCCCGGAATTCAGAGTGACCGGGCGGGCAGGCATGGGAGTCTGCCCCTACGCCCGAACGCCACGCCCACCCGCACTTTCGCTGGCCTGATTCGCAATACCTATGGCTGTGGAGTGCGGAAGGTCATGTGTATTATCGCAACGCCTGCTGTTGGTTCGCACGTGAAACTCACCATCTCCTGAACAACGCCATCCTTTTCGATTGCCACGCTGTCTATGGTGAGCGAATGGCCGGTGCATACGTCATCTTGCTCGGCACGGAAGAACACGTCGAGCCCGTCATAGTAGTTCGGTCGGCTGTCCCAGAGCGCGATGTCCGTGCCGCCGATGGAGACGGACGTTCGTATCGGGTTGATTCTACTCGTGTCCAGAGCCTCCCAGTCGGCCTTCAGACTGAAGCGCACAACAGAGGTGAGACTGGCGTCAAACTCCACTGTCAGTTCACCCCACTTGTGGTCGGGCGGGAACATGGACCCGGCAGGCTGTTGTGTGGTCTCATCCCAGGTAGCCGTGAACGTGGTGCCATTGAAGCGGCCCTGGACGAACCCGGGCGTGCCCCCTCCGCTCCCCATGTTGAAGCCACTCTGCGGCGTGGAGCCGTCCGAACGCTTCCACGTGGCGTTGACCGAGACCTTCAGCTCCACCTCTGTGCAGTCCGTGAGGGTCAGCGAGGGCTGTTCACCCACGTAGAAGTCCGCAGTGCCCCTCAAGCCGGAACTGCGCGACTCAACCTCGATGGCGTACCATCCGTCCGGAGTATCGTCTTTTACTGTGACTTCGCGGGTGAAGACGCCGTTCTGGGCGGTGGCAATTGTGCCGGACACTTTCTCGAGAGGTCCCCAGTCTGTCACGTTCAGCGCGGTCGTCTCAGGAGGGTCCACGCGGACGGTCAGCGTCACTTTGTCCCCCGCTTTCACCGTTTCTGGGAAGACAGTCACCGTCAGCGGCATCATGGACTCAGCCTTTGCATACTGCAGGTCAGGCGTCAACTGGTAGGAACCGACAACCTCAAGTGTGGCGTGCAGTTGCTCAACAGACGCGGCGGTGGCCTGCCACGTGTAGGTGGTGGTACCACCACCCGGGATGACGGAGACCTCGTGGAGCGGCTCGCCCTGCAACTGTCCGCCGGTGACCTCCAGCTTCATCTGTACCCACTGAACGTCCTCTTCGGCCACATTGGAGACCGTTGCTTTGAACTGGTACTGGTTGCCTCCCTGGGACACCACTTCCACCTGGGGCTTCATGGCCGAGATGGAGGAGCGCCACATCGCGTACACGGCCTCGATGGCGGAATACACGCCTTTCTGCGGCGATTTCCAATAGTCTTCCATGTGGGCGTGAGTTACCTTTGCGGCCTTCTTGGTGTAGTCGACCACAAGCTGTCCCCGGGCTGCAAACTCTGAGTCAAACGCGCTTGCGCCATTGAGCCAACCAGGGGCATCGGTTTCCTGGGCGCCGGTGTAGGGTGATTTTTCATACGCCTTGTTTGCCAGGACCTCCCACCGGACGTGACTGCTATACCAGAGCTTGACGTCCCAGAACCCCGTGCCGTTCAGATACCATGGGTCGTACCAGTCGCGCTTTGCGTTCGGCCCCATGTCATTGTAGTACGCAATGTATCGCCGGATTGACCGGGAGAAGTTCTTGCCACCGCCCCACCCCGGGGTGGGGAGCTTCGGGGCCGTGGGCCTGCCGTAGAGGTAGGTCGGACCAGTAATCTTCTCATCCAGCATGTAGGCTCCGGTGCCCGATGCACGGGCTGTTTCCCCAGGCATGCCGACCACGTGGTAGGGCACGAACATGTCCGCGAGAAAGTGGGCTGACCATGCCGCTCCTTGACCTGCAGTCACCCCGTCGCTGGTCGGCGGCGAATGCATCGCCTGCACCAGATACAGGTAGTACTTCTTCGCCGCAGTAGGCGCGTTTCCCAAACCCTCCCCGTTGTTGAGCAGCGGGTTGAAATAGTGGTAAGAGTATGGCGTCTTCGTCTCGTCGTCCGGACCGTTGCCGACGATGTCGTACTGATTGCTGCCTACGAGGTCGATGCTGGGGCCGCCGGTCCACTTGACCCCTTCATGCGCAAGCACCTCTTTGAGCGTTGGGAAGTCGCTGCCCGCGTAGGCAGGGTCGCTCTGCAGCAGTGCGTAGGCATTGTTGAGTATATGCTGGTGCGTGGGACAGACGCCCGGCCAGCGTGTGGTCCCGCCCCATGCGTATGCCTCCAACGGGAAACTGGTCAACAGCAGCACGGCGAGCATGAGCGAGGATAGCCCCCTGGTGAGACTTTGGTTCATGCTCGAGCAAACCCTATTCAGCCTGCAGTACGGGACGAGTACGAGCGGCTTTCTGTCCAATAGCCGGTGCCTCGCTGGTTCCAGGACAGGTGCTGTGCTTCCAACATTCGCACCTACCGGTTTCCTTGTCAAGAGGGTTTGAGAGATATGGAGGCGGAAGTGCAGGCCGTTTCTGGGCGGGAACTGACCCTCAACTTCTGCCCTGGAGCCAGTCAGCCGGTACGTTGAAGTCCAGGCTACACAGCCACGTGTGTTTGACTGGTGACTTCGAGCCCGGGCTCGGGACGGTTTGCGGGAGTGACACCAGCCTGGTCGTTCAGGAACGACCGACACAGTATGAATGGACTTGCCCGACCTCCCACGACGGTTGGAGGCAATCCCGCAGGGCAAAAAGCGAGCCCGCCATGTGAGCTGATGGCGGGCTCTATAAGTAGGAAATGGAGGTGAAGAAGATGGCTACCTATTCGACATTGACGCGTGTTCCTGCCATGTTGAAGAAGAACCTGTCCCCAAGCTCGTGCGCCATGATGGCGCCGGCACGGAGACCGGTGCAGTGGGACACGCCCACGTGCTGCACGTTCATCTCCTTCAATGCGTCAACAGTCTTCATGATGCGCTCGTTCGAGGCATCCACGAGATGGCAACCGCCGACGACAGTGTGAATCCTGTCGTCTTCACCGATGTTCCTTGCGTGAATGAGGCTGTTGATGAGGCAGCGGTGTGCGCAGCCCAGGATGACCACCAGTCCCTTGTCCGTCTTCACGAGCAGGAAGCGGTCATCTGAGAAATCGTCCTTGATGAGTTCTCCGTTCACCCTGGTGAGGAGGTAGTCCTCACCGACCTTCTCAAAGTCCGTGACTATCGGAATCTCTCCGCTTGTCATAACCTTGTCGGTGAACTTCACAGGCTCCCGCGTGAGCGTGAACTTCGCGCCCCAGTTCTCAAGGAACGGGCGCGTGTAGGGCATGCCGATGAACAACCATGGAATCACTCTGCCATCGTTGCTGTACTTCTCGCCTTCCCAGAGGTCCGGTGCGGCGATAGTCTCCAGCTCCTGCTTGTGTATCTTCCTCAGTATCGCCGGCATACCTTCGGTGTGGTCGAAATGCGAGTGGGAAAGGACGAACTTGTCCGTTGTGGTCAGGTCAACGCCCAGTTGCTCTGCGTTGTGCACAGCGCCTGCGCCGACTCCCGCGTCAACCAGGACGTTGATGCCGTCAGCCTCAACGAACGCGCTGAAGCCCCATTCACCGATGAGATAGGGAGAACCTGCCGTGTTCTCTCCTATGGTGGTTATCTTGCATTGCATAGACTTACTCCTCGTTGCTGCCGTGCCTCAGGAATCATCATCCACCGGTGGTAATCATCAGGCTCGGGAGCCAGGTGGCCAGCCACGGAAACACCATGACGAATACCAGCCCGAGCGCCTGCAATCCCACGAACGGCAGGATGGAACGGTATATGTCGCTCATGGTGACATCCGGCGGCGCCACTCCCTTCAGGAAGAACAGGTTCAGGCCGAATGGTGGGGTCAGGAAGGCCATCTCCATGTTCACCACGAACAGGACGCCGAACCAGAGCGGGTCAAACCCGAGTGCCTGCACCACGGGGAAGAAGATGGGGGTGGTAATCATCAGGATGCCGGTTGGGTCCATGAAGCAGCCCAGGGCAAAGAATACAAGCTGCATGAGGATGATTGCGCCCCAGCGTCCACCGGGAGCGGCGAGCAATATGTCCGTCATCAGGCTCTGGGCACCGGTGACCGCATAGAGCGACGTGAATGCCGAGGCTGCAATGACTATCCACAGAATCATGGAACTCAGCTTCATGGTGACGAAGAGCGCGTCCTTGAAGTTGTCCCGGTTGAGTCTCTTCTTGAGGACAGCGCATACAACGGAGCCTCCTGCGCCGACCGCAGAGGCTTCCGTGGGGGTTGCGACGCCGAAAAAGATGGAACCCATGACCAGGAATATCAGTCCCAGGGGGAACGCGAGCTTCGGTAGCAGCTTGAGTCTTTCCGACCAGGGAAGCATCTCTTCCTTCGGAATGGCCGGACCAAGCTCCGGCTGGAAATGACTGCGAATGAGGATGTAGGCCACGAACAGGAATGCCAGTAGCAATCCGGGGAGTACGCCTCCCAGGAACAACTGTCCGACGGAGAGGCGGCCAAACACGCCAAGGATAATCATGACCACGCTGGGGGGAATGAGTATGCCGAGCGCTCCGCCCGCGCAGATGCAGCCCAGCGCCATCTCTTTCTTGTAGCCACGACTGAGCATGGCGGGCAGTGCGAGGAGGCCCATGGCCACCGTGGATGCACCACTGATGCCGACCATCGCGGCGAAGAGAGTACAGATGAGCACCGTACCTGCTGCGAGGCCACCCTTCAGTTGGCCCATCCAGTAGTACATCATCGTATACAGGTCGTCCGCGATGCCCGATTTCTCAAGCATCGCCCCCATGAACACGAACATGGGGATGGCAACAAGGATGAACGACCCCATGGTGGTATACGCGCGGCTGGCAAGTACGCCGAGCCCTTGCGGACCCCAGACGAAGACGATGAATACCGTCGCCACACCGCCGAGTGCCCATGCGAGCGGCAATCCGGCGAGGAGAACAATGATAAGGCTGCCAAAGAGCAGCAGGGTGAGCATGCCGGGACCGAGATCACTCATTGGGCAACTCCTTGCCGGTCACTGCCATGTACAGGTCCCTGATGAACTTCGCGCCACCCTGCAGCATCAAGAGGATGCAGGCGACGGGCAGCGTTGTTTTCAGCGGGTAGTAGACGGGATGCCAGAACGTATTGGTGGTCTCTTGAATCTGCCATGAGGTAATGGTCTGCGCGAATGAATAACGCAGCAGGAACCACATATAGAGAAAGAACAGCGAGGCCGTACAGACATCCAGGATAGCTCTTGTCCTGGCGGAACGGCTGCCATAGATGATGTCCACATTCACGTGTCCCTTGTGCAGAAGCGTGTAGGCGCCCGTGAGCACGATGTAGCCTCCGTATATGAAAAGGGACGTCTCATATGCCCACACGGATGGTTTGTTGAGGAAGTACCTCATGAGGATGTCCCAGATGACGATGCCCGCCATGGGTATCAGCATGAAGGCGAACACCCATCCGAGTTTCCTGTTGAGGGTGTCAATACTGCGCAGTAGACTGCTCATTACTTTCATATTCGTCACTTATGCGCGATTCCCCATGGGAGCCGTTTCAACGGCTCCCATGGGGTCGCAATCAATCTTGTTGGACTAGGTTGGGATCTGTCTTGGGCCGTAGAACTCTGCCTTGATTTTCAGGGCTTCCATGACGATGTCATAGTATCGGGCGGAGTAGGAATCGATTTCCTTGGTTTCCTCGAACAGTTCGTAGCAGCGGTCCTTCGCCTGGATGATTTCATCATCTGGCAGGACGCAGAACGTCATGCCGGCATCCTTCAGCAGGGTTCGGGCTGCAGCGTCGACGGGCATGCTCAGTGCCGCCCAGTCTGAACTGTGAATCCTGGATGAAGCCTCGAGGATAGCCTTGAGGTCATTGGGAAGTGAATTCCAGCTGTCCATGGATACGATGGTCTCGTTGATGTCGTAGGGGACCATCGGCGGGTCGATGTAGTACGGTGCGACCTCGTAGATCTTGAGGCCGAGCCAGCCGTTCGGAGAGCCGAAGACTGCGGCGTCGATGACGCCGGTGGAGAAGGCGGAGTACATCTCAACAGGGGGGAACATGGTGACGCCTGCGCCGAACTCCTGCATCAGTTTGCCGTGCAGTCCGGTGGTACGAATCTTGAGTCCCTCGACGTCCGAGAGGTGGTTTATCGGCACGCGAGAGGCCATGGAGCCCCACTCATCCGACAGCATGTAGTTGAGCGCGAAGATGTTGTGCTTGGCGTAGACTTCCCGCCACAGCTCTTTGCCGCCCAGTTCGTAGTAGATCATGTCGTAGAACTCTTCGTGCTCGGTGAGGAACGGAACCTGCCACATCTGCATGCCGACCGGTTCAACGCCACCGAAGAAGTTGGGTGAGGCAACTGCCATGTCGACAACACCATCGGCGATGGCCTGGTAGCACTCATTGGCGCCGACAAGAACGTCCGCATCGTAGTTGGTGATGAGGAGTCGTCCGTTGGACATCTCCTTCGTCCGTTCAACGAAACGGCGGCAGGCTTCATCCTGCTGGGTGATGCCGATGCCGGTCCAGCTGCTCTGGAGCTTCCATTCAAATACCTCATCTGCCGGAGCTGCCGGAGTTGATGAAGAGTCAGCAGGCTCGTCACCGGATGGTGCGGTTGCCTCAGGAGTTGAGGCGGGGGCCGCGCAGCCGATGGTTCCTGCGGCAACCGATGTGACGAGCAGGCAAAGAACTACCAGCAACGCCCAGGGTCTTCGTAGTCTCATATGGTTCTCCTCCTTGCGAATTCAGTTGAACGACATGCGTGTGACACTGTGGTCACCTCCCCGGGTCTGATGGCCCGGAAGAGCATGCCGCTCTCCGTTTGTATAAGGTTAGAGAGAGCAGGTAGGGGCCGCAATGGCCTGTGCGCCCTTTCGGCATGGCCATCACGCCGTGGCGCCGTGGCGTACTTGCCAGAACACAGGCCACGCGATACCATGTCCGCACCTTTCCCGCTGCTACGGTGGGTATTCTGCATGCAGTGCAGGACGTAGCTTGACCACAAAGCCATGTGTGCCATGTCAGAGAATCAAGTGCGCAACGAACGGCCAATCACGGTCGTCCTTGCTGATGACCATCCTCTGTTGCGTGAAGCGCTGAAGAGCGTGCTGGAGAGACAGCCCGACATCGAGGTGGTGGGCGAGGCCAACAACGGTGAGGATGCCGTACGAGTTGTGCTGGAAGTTGTGCCGAGGGTGGCGATACTCGATATCTCTATGCCGAAGCTCAGCGGTATCGAGGCGGCGCAGGCAATCAAGTCTCAGTGTCCTGATGTGGCGATACTGGTCCTGACCGTGCATGAGGACAGCGAGCATGTGCGTCGGATGCTTGAGATTGGTGTGGCGGGATACCTCACCAAGGATGCGCTGGGCGACCAGGTGGTCCAGGCGGTGAGAGCGGTGGCTTCCGGCGACATCACATTGTCCCCGTCCGTTCTGAGCAGCGTGGTGGCAGGCGGTGACCCAATCCCCACCCCCGTCCCCTCCGGAAGCCCTCTGCTGACTGAGCGGGAACTGTGCATCCTGCGGTTGACTGCATGCGGTCTTACGAACACGCAGATGGCTACTGAATGCGGATTCAGTCCGAGGACGGTCAGGGGATATCTCGGGAGCATATTCGCGAAGCTGCACGTGGCCAATAGGACGGAGGCTGTGGCGGCGGCCCTGCACCTTGGCATCATCTCCGTGAGCGACCTCCGGCAGGGCAATCGAGATGTGGTGAGTGATTGAACGGGCAGTGGTTGGAGCATTTTCCGCGGTCAGTCTGGTATCGCGTTGCCACGATAGTGGTGCTTCTCATCGTCCCGACCGTCGTCTACTACGTCATCATAGACACTCTTGACCTCATACCGGCTCCGGGACTGTTCTTCTTTGAACTCAAGAACGACATCCAGGGTTGCCTGTACTTCGCGGCACTGGCCTTCGCCGCAGTAGCATTCTCATGGCGCGGCTTCGCGGTGACCTGGCTCGCCGCCTTTCTGATTCATCTGCCACGTACCCTGACGTACACGCTTTCGACGGAGTCCCTTCTTCACAACCTGGGGTTCTGGTTCCTGCCTTTATCTGCAGGAGCGGTGATTACCCTGGAGAGGCACTGGAGGGCGGCGCAGAGACAGATTGAGCAGGAGAGGCAACAGGAGCGGGAACTCTACATCCAGCAGATTCTGGCTGCACAGGAAGAAGAACGCCTGCGCATCTCCAAAGAGATACATGACGAGACGTTGCAGGACCTTCTTGCCCTTGCCTATGTGGCGGATGCGATGCTCAAGGAATGCCACGGTGGTGATGGGCGGCTTGGCGAGAAGGCAACCTCAATGCGCGACACGAGTCTGCGGGTGGCACGCGAGTTGCGGAGAATAAGCTCCGACCTCAGGCCCAGCACTCTCGACCACCTCGGGCTTGTGCCTTTCCTTCGCTGGCTGGCTGAGAGGACCGGCAGCGAAGCTGCAATACCAACCCGCGTTACCGTAGCGGGCCAGCCGTGGCTACCGGACAAGCAGGCTGAGATAGCCATATTCCGCATCGTGCAGGAGGCCCTGACGAATGTCAGGAGACACTCCGGTGCAACGGAAGCCTGGGTGAAGCTCGATTTCAAGGCGGGTTCACTGAAGCTGCAGATAGGGGATAACGGCCAGGGGTTCAGTCCGAGGCTGCACACGAATCGGCTCGCTTCTGAGGGGCACCTCGGGCTCCTTGGGATACGTGAGCGGGTTACCGCGTTGGGTGGGACTCTTCGCCTGCAATCCCGGCCGACAATGGGCACGGTGTTGTATCTCTCCATCCCTGCTCCGGTCGCAGCGGCCGCGGTGTCTGCTGCCACGTCGGCAAATCGGTAGGGCGCACAGGCTATGTTCGCACCATAGTCTCCCCACGGGTGGTGCCGTCCTGACCTACCCACCAAAGAAACGGAACAGGCGGTCAGAAGGACGTGACTCGTGCTAAAGTTTGGTAGCCGGTGCGGGTGCACCGTGGCAAGGCAGTTTCTTGGTCAGGAGTATTTCTGGAGGTACGAGCGTGAGTCATTCTTCGGCTGCGGATGAGAACTATGTACTGGCAATGCTTTTGAGACAGGCGGGCGACACGATGCTCAGGGCCAGGCAGGCTGAACTGACGGACGTTGGCATCAGCACAATCGAGGCCGCCACCATGCTTGCGATTGACGACCTTGGAGAGCGAGCTCTGCCAATACGAATCTCCGAGTGGATACTGCGGCGCCCGAATTCAACCTCTGCCCTGCTTCAGAGGATGGAGAAAGACGGACTGGTACAGCGTGCCTATGACCTGGAACGCAAGAACCTGGTGAGGATAACTCTTACGGGCCACGGCAGAGAGTTGTTGGAAAAAGTGAGGGCGCGTTCCTCTGTGCACCAGGTGTTCAACGAGCTTTCTGACGAAGAGAGAGCATGCTTGAAGCGTGCGCTTTTGCATGTCAGGACCGGAGCACTTGGCTATCTGCGGGAAAAGGCTCCACCGGTCCCGCGGATTCAGTAGTCAACTGACTACGCATTTCGGGCGGCGAGAATCATGCCGAGCAGGGTGCGTATCTCTTCCCACGTGGTGTCGAAATCGTTGAAAGTGTCCACTCTGTGCACCACCACGAGCTTCTGGTCGGGCATCACACCGAGCAGGTGAACTCCCAGTCCTGTGTGGTAGAAACCCCCGTCGAATGCAGTGCCCGGGGCTGCAACTTTCCACATGTAGCCGTAGCCATCTCTTTCAGGGTCTTCGAAAGAGTACGACGTCGTGCTGGCCTCGATCCACTCGGGTGGGACAATCTGCGCGTCCTTCGACCGGCCGTTGTCCTGATACAGCAGTCCGAACCTGGCCATGTCCCTGGTGGACATAAGGAAACAGTAGGCAGGGTGGAGCGACTTGTCCCGCTCGTACAGGTAGGTGCAGTCTGAGAGGGAGAAATCCTCCATGCCAATAGGGTCGGCGATGTCCTCCTTGAACGTCTGAAAGATGTGCTTCCCCGTCTCCTGTTCGAAGATGGTTCCCAGCGCGTTGAAATCCCAGTTGTTGTAGTAGTAGAAGCTGCCCGCTGCGTGGCTTCCCCTTTCCGGTCGAGCATCAATCATGCTCTCTGCTTCGGCTGCGGCCTCGTGATAGACGCCTGACCTTGATTGCAGCAAGTGGCGCACGGAGGCCTGTTTCTCTTCAGACGTGAGTTCCGGCGGGATGTCATCAATCCCGAGTTCCTCCAGTGTGGCGTCCAGGTCAAGAAGGCCGCGTTCCGTGTAGATGCCATAGAGGGCGCCCAAGAACGGCTTGCGAATCGAATGGCACAGGTACTTCCGGGACACGTCTCCGTAGGAGAAGAACACCTGTCCATCGTACAGGGCCATGACCGCGGCCGACCCTATCTGCTCTGCGTAGCCGGCTGCCTCGTCGAGCTTCCCTGGTGACCAGCCGACCTCCTCCGGAGACACGTACGGCAGAGAGTGCTCCTGTGCGCTCGTTGCCTCGCAGCCACTGCTTGTGCCAAGCAGCAGCGCTGCAATTACCATCGTGAGACACGTGCGCATACCTCACATTCCCTTCACCTGACCTTGCCCGATGCGGAAGGCCGGTGTCAACGGTGCCGCTATTCCACGCCGCGGATGAACTCGATGCCCGTGTCGTCTGCAACCTTCTTGAGGCCCGCAATGGTGGCGGGAGGCACGGGGATGCCGTCCTTTACCCTCTGCGCATAGCAGCGCTCTTCGCGTTCGCCGGGCATCAGTATCTCGTCGAACCCATCCGCCCTGGGAAGCTCCTTCAGATGGTCTATCAGGCTGTCAATCTCTGCCTTGTACTTCTCCATATCGGTGAAGCGGCTCACGTCGATTGCTGCCACCACGCTGTTCTGATTGTGTCTCGCCATCCGGCCAACGTGGCCGGTCGTCTTCGCCTCTCCCAGTTCGCCTGACAGGACGGGCAGCACCAGCGGATTGGCAACCATGAGGCTTCCCATGCACTCGAAGAGCAGGGACATGCCGGAACCCTTGGGTCCGCCGACGGGTAGCAATGTTGCGAGGTCTCGCGGGTCGACGGCCGGGTTGCCGTGCTCGTCGAGGCCCCATCCCACAGGGAGTGACTCTCCGCGGTCGCGGGCGACAAGCACCTTTCCCATAGCGACGAGGCTTGTGGCCATGTCGAGGATGAGATGGGGATGGCGGCGTGCGGGCGCTGACAGTCCCAGCGGGTTATTGCTGACACCTGCGGCACGGGCGCCGAACGGTGCCGTGTTGGGGCGACTGCAGACGAATATCATTCCGGCCATGTCATGGTTCGCGATTCTCTGGACGTACTGGCCCATCGTTCCCTGGTGCGTGTGGTTGCGGATGAGGATCCATCCGATGCCGACACCCTTGGCCTTCTCAACGGCCATGTCTGCGGCAAGGTTGGTCACCACCGGTCCGATGGCGCAGTCCGCTTCGATGAGCGCGACAGCCGGCGTTTCGACCATTACCCGGATGTCAGGCGTCGGGTTGATGATTCCCTTCCCGATGTTCTCCACGTACCAGGGTATACGCACCACGCCATGCGAATCGACTCCCCTGAGGTTGGCCCACATCAGTGTGTCGGCTTCCTGTGTGGCATGTTCCTCCGGCATCCCGACGCTCACGAACACCCGTTTCGTGAAATCATGAAGGTCCTGCCATGGCAGTACACGTACCTCGTCTGTCACTTTCGTGTTCCTCCCGTCGTTTCTCTATGGAGATTCTCTCATCCGGCCACTGTGCTTCCGACCGGTATATCGTCCCGCAGTGGCAGGTGATTGTGAGTGAGGCGCTTCCCTGCACCCTGCCCATCGCGAGAGTATGTCTTTTCCATTATGCCATCTTCGTCAAGCGGAAGTGCAGTGACTCGTGCTATTTGAAAGTACACTCTTTCAGCAGTACTTCTCCGTGCATATCAATGCTATACTGGACATATGCACATGAAACGGACGATGGTGTTGCGATGACCGCACGTGAAGAGGTGTTGGACGTCATCAGGCGAAATGAAGGGCATGAGAAGATGCTGGCAGTGCCACGCGCGTTCATCACGTTGACGGGGGACACGGACTCCGCACTGCTGCTGTCCCAGGTGCTCTACTGGACGGACCGTGCGACCGGCGCCCGGGGATGGGTATACAAGACCCGTGATGAGTGGAACGAAGAATTGGGTCTGAACCGCTACCGGCTGGAGAAGGCACGACGGTGTCTTAAGCGTATTGGACTTATCGAGGAGTCCTACCACCTGGCACGGAACAGGAGGACGCTACACATAAGGTTGAAGCGAGCCAACCTGTGTGCGGCTCTCGGTGCGCTTCATCAGGCAGGCACAATTACTGTGGATAGTCTCGCTGCCTTTGCAGACGATGAGTCCCCCTGCAGACCGGAGCGGCAACTCACGCACCGCGAACGGTTGATAGCGCGGCACAAGGCAAGGCAGTCAGCAGAAAGTGCACCGGTTGAAATGCCTGCGGAGGGCCGTTCGAGCGGTCGACTGTGTGGTGCTGGAGCGGTCGAGGGTGCGCCATACCACGTGCAGAAGTTGGTCCGTCCAGGGATAGAGACTTCTTCAGAGAATCTCTCAGAGAATAGAAATGGCAACTGCAGGGATTCAGGAGAGAAAGAGAACCAGAGAGAAGATGCAGGAGCGCATCTGCCCCGTATTCGTTCTGGAACTGTTACGGACGGTACCCCCATCGTCTCAGCGACACGACTTCCCAGCCGGATTACTACCATTCCGCACCCTTGCACAGGCGCAACTTGACAGTTGTCAATCTGCATTCGGGGGTGATGGGAGTGGAGGGTGTTTTACGCGTGGGTTTGTGCGAACGGCAATCTGTGGCTATAGTAGGGACATGGTACAGTGTTCATTGTCTCCCCGCACTCATGGTTACGCACGCTTCTTTCTCATTGCTGCGGGCGTCGCTGTTGCCGGACTGGTAAGCGCAGGGTTGCTCGTGCTTGCGGTGTCGCTGCTCATGCGCAACCCGTCGGACGGGTTTGGAGCGCTGGGTCTCGCCCTGGGTGGCGCCATGCTGGGCTATCCGCTGGGAGTGATGTCCGGTCTGTACCTGCTGAGACGGATCCTTAGACTGAAGGGTTCGCTGATACTCGGCATCATCGGGGCATTCGTTGGCGCAGCAGTTCCCATCGCAATCGCTGCCATCACGAACGCCGCCCTTGAGCCGGACGTACTCATCATCGTTTATTTCTTGAGCGTGCCAGTGTTGTGCTCGCTTGGCTTTCTCGCGCGTGGCGATGCTGGTCTTTCGAGCCGCAAGTAGTAGCGCTGCTGGATTTCGACGCTGTTTTCTGAGGGACGTCCGGAGACTGGCGAGTCTTCTCTGTCCACCTCAGAACCTCATTTCAATCTGTGCTTCAAGGTCGTCTGGCGGCAATCGTTGCGTGATGTAGTGAGGAGATTTCGCGACCTGTGCCTCAGGTGTATGGGGGCTGTGGCAGCGGGGGCGGTTTGTCATCCGTTGCAGGAAGGACTCACCAACGAAGCTCTGTGGCAACAGGGCCGCTGTGGATTCACTGATGCACGATGGGGAGGACAACGCGGGCGATTGTTCCCTGGGGGGTGGCGCCGTGGTAGTGCAGTACCCCTCCATATAATCGTAGCCGCTCTCTCATCCCAACAATACCAAGTGATTGGGAGTTCTCAAGTAACTCCAGGTCGGCGCCAGAGCCGTCATCTGTCACGGTCAGGACACAGGCGTCTCCCACGTTTTCAAGAGATACATGTACCGAGCGCGCATGTGCGTGACGAATGACGTTGGTGAGGAGTTCCTGAAAGACCCGGAAGAGAGCGGTTCGGGGCGCAACATCTATCCAGCATGGCATTTCTGGAAGACTCACGGTGAATTCGATGTCGGACCGCTTTCGAATCTCATCTATCTGCCACTCTATGGCTCCTTCCAGACCGATGTCATCGAGCACTCCCGGCCGCAACTGCGATGAGATGCGGCGAACGTCGTCGGCCGTCCGGTCAAGAACGCTGTCGAGCGTGTCCAGTTCTTCTGACGAGGGAACTGTTCCCTGCGCGAGGCGTTTCTTTATCTGGCCGACGTCCAGTTTCAGCGCGGTAAGGGCCTGACCGGCTGTGTCGTGTAGTTCGCGTGCCAGGTTGGTGCGCTCCTCCTCTCTCACTTCCTCCAGTCGTTGTGCCAGGTGACTCATCTGCTCACTTGAGGTTCGCGTTGCGGCCAGCGCCCTTTCTGCGAGCAATCTCGCATCGAGGATAGGTGCGATTGTGGCAGCCATGGATTCCATGAATTCCCTGTCGGCGTCGTTGTAGTCGGTTGCCTTGTTGCCTACCATGAGATTGCCAATCACTTCAGAACGGTGAATGAGGGGCACGTCGAGAACCCTGGTCAGAGGAATGTGTCCCGTGGGCATCTGCAGGCCCTCATTGGCACAGAGAGACCTGTGTTCCGTGAGTGCCCGTCCCCAGAGTCCCGCCCAAGTGTCCCGGGGGAACACAGGGGTCTTGTCCTGCATGCGGCATTCCTCCCCTTCGTCTCCGGCCATGGACGGGCAGACGAGAGCCCCATGCTCATCCACGTAGCAGAAGACGCCACAGCTGCTGTCCATGGCTTCCATGACGACGCGCAGCACCTTGCCGTACAGCGCATCGTCGGCGGACGTGAGGAAGATTCCTGAGATGTGGTTTCTCACGGCAGTCTGCCACTGGGACCGATTGCGTTCCTCCTCGGCCTTCTTCCTCTGCGATATGTCGCGTGTGACGCCCTGGAGCGCAACGGGTGTGCCGTTGTCATCGGTGAGTACCTTGCCATGAATCTCGAATGGCAGGCTTGAGCCATCCTTGTGCAGTATTTCGGTCTCGAAGACCACACCGACGTGACTCTCGAGGTGCTCAAGTTCGTGCTGGATGAGCACCATCATCTGTTGGGCATATTCGGGAGTGGCGTGGTCTGCAAGACTGCTTCCGACCCACTCTTCGGGTGTGAAACCCAGCATCGTTTCAATGGCAGGGTTTACGTAGGTGAACACTGTGTTGAGGTCCATCGTCCAGATGACATCGAGGGTGTTGTTTGCGAGCAGTCGGTAGCGCTCTTCGCTGTCTCTCAGGGATTGCTCAGCCCTCTTCTGCTCTGTTACGTCCCGGACTACTCCCTGGTAGCCAACCACTTTGCCGAGCTTGTTCTTGCGTGTCACAACGGTACGAACGCAGTCCAGTATGGTGCCGTCCTTCTTCTTGAATCGTAGTTCATCCGTCACCTGCCCGGTCTCAGCCATGGTCCGCAGAAACGCATTGCGCTCCTCAGGGTCGGCGTACATCTCAGTTGCGTGCAGGCGCATCATCTCGTCATGGGTATAGCCGAAGAGGTCCAACCATGCCGGATTGGCGTCGATGTGGGAGCCGCCGGGTGCAACAATGAATATGGCGTCCATCGATTGCTCGAAGAGTGAGCGGAACTCCTCCTCGCTTGCGCGCAACGTGTCGACCATACGTTTCTCCCGTATGACCAGTCCCGCGTGGCTTGCCAGTGACTCGATAGTCTTGACGTGGAGAATCCTGGCATTGTCTCGGAGCATGAGGGTAATGCCACCGTACGGAACATCGTCTATGGCGAAACCGACGTGGTAGACGTCGGCAACGCCCAGGGCCGAAGCCGCAGCCGCACAGGCGTCTTGTGGGAGCTGCTCCGAGAAGAGCTCGTAGAGGCCGCCTTCCAGGTGTTCAAGGCGGCCGCTTATGGATTCTGCCCTGCGCCTCTCCTTGAGGTCTGCTGTGAAGCGCATCTCATCGAGGTCCATTCCCATGGCCCGAAGTGTGGCGAGGGCGTCAGGTTCGATTCCAAAATGGTAGACTGCCCTGTAGTACTTCTCTGTCGGTTCATACAGGTTTACCGCCACGTAGGCGTCTGGTTCAAGCGTGTGAACGGCTCTTCCAACCGCGCAACACAGGTCATCAATGGTGACTGCACGGGAGGTCTCCACCGTGATGTCGGCCAGCACACGGGCGCCCTCCATCTGGACAGCCATGTCGGCGGAGGCGGTGCTCAGCAGGGTGACCTGTTTCTCCAGAGCTGCCACGCGCCTGCGGCACAACTCCAGTTCAGAGGATTGGCCAGGTGCGCCATTCTCCGAGGTGCTCACAATTGTCCCTGCTCTCCCCGGACCCGGGTCCATTCCGGTCCCGCGTCCTCCATTCATTCCGCCACGGACAATGTCTTTGCAGTCTACGCAGGGGGTGCTGTACTGTCAATGAGTTTTGCCTGGCAGGCAGCATTTTGCGTGCAGGGGCGATGGCATGCCTCGCCAGCATTGATGGCGTGCGGGACAGGGCTGTGAAGGCAGACAGGATGGACTGCGTTGTGGCGCGGGCGATGGTGGATTCGGTTGTAGGGGCCGTTCGAGAACGGCCCGGATGGTGATGAGAGAGCGCGGTTGTGAAGACCGTGCGATGTTGTGGGCTTCTGCCGTATCCCACGTTGGCGAACGGGCTCTTCGCGAAGAGCCCCTGCATTGGGACAGGACACCAGGTTTGTGACTGCTAGTTATATCGGCTGTGTATGACTACCCTGACAGCGAGGATGAAGAACAATACAGACAGGCCCAGGAAGATGTAGTCCCACGGCGTGCCCAGCTTGAAGAACAACAGCAGGAAGAACCCCGCCGGCGGAAGCGTGAAGAACAGGTCGCGCGCAAGGAGTTTACCCGAATTCATCGTCAACTCTCCTCTGAAACTGCTTTCTCAATACATAACGATGACGGCCGGGTATTGGTGTAGTGCGCGGGCAAGAGAATACGGCCATTGGTCGGGACAGGAAAGGTGTGCCCGCATTCCCGTCTTCATGGGTGCACCGCGGAGGAGTTCACGGCGCACCGGAACCCCTCAGATGAGAGCGACGCGCGGGGTCATGCGAGTTTCTGACACACCTCGACGCGGACATCTCCCGGCAGTTTCAGGAAGCCACATCGCAAGGTTGGCGATGCGTTGCCAGCCGGTACTTCGACTGTTGCTCCCTTCTTGACGAACTCGGCCATGCATGCATCGACATCGTCCACCAGGTACCCGAAATGGTGATATCCCTCAGGCGGCAGGATCTCCTTGCCCGTCTGACTGCTGAGCAGCTTCTCGACACCGGTCATGTTGGAGATGCGGAATTTCGCTCCTCCGGCGTCAAGGTTCACCATCCTGGTTCCGAATGTCTCGACTGAACTGGTGATTGTGGCGCCGAACGCGTCGACATAGTAGTTCACCCAATCGTCCACGTTCTGAGTGGTGAGATGAATGTGGTCATGCTGGAACTTCATTGCAGCCTCCTTCTCCCTGGTAGCGCTTGGCCCGCGAAGTTGGTTCAGCCCGGTCGACCATACAGCCTCGTATGTCTTGGCTCGTTGGCCTGCATTTCCAAGGTATCACACCGGAAAGATGTGGTGAAGAAGGGAGACGGGGACAATCGGAGGGAAGTGGGCTCCGCTTGTCCGAAGCAGGTCATGTGGCGCTATGGCGAACAGGTATGGCGTCCCCACATTCGCGTTCGAGGGAAATTCACAATTGAGTAGTAAAATGGGACAAGTGATGCTGCGTCTGCAGCAGGATTGGGGGAGATAGGGAATGAGGAAGAATGTCATAAGAATCATCCTGGATGCGGCGATGGCGGTGCTGCTCATCCTGATGTACAAGAAGACGGCTGTCAGCATGGAGTTCCATGAGATTGGCGGCCTGGTGGTAATTGGAATGTTCCTATTCCACAACCTGCTCAACCGGAAGTGGATAGTAGGCATCAGCAAGCGGTTGTTCGGAAGGAAACTGGCGACTAGATTTCGCGTGAGTTACGTAGTGGACGTCCTGTTGCTCATCTGCATGGTCTTCATTGCGATGAGTGGCATCATGATCTCAAAGACCATTCTCCTCGGGATATCCGGCAACGTGGCGGTAGGGAGACTGGCGCACTACTTCTTCTCTGCGTTTGCTCTTGTGCTCGTGGGCGTGCACATTGGTCTGCACTGGTCGTTCATCAGGACCACGTTTGCAAAGATGCTCAGGCTCCCACGCGCTGTTGCCAGGCCACTGGGAATCGCGTTGCTTGCCCTGGTACTCATCTACGGAGGGGTCAGCATGGTGACGAGCAATTTCACCAACTGGCTGACAGACCCATTGACGGTTCTGGCCGCATCAGCCGATGGTCTGCTGGAGATAGAGGGCGAGCACGGAGGTGGACAGGGCAAGGGTGTGGGTGATGGTACCGGCAGCGGAAACGGCGCAGGTGAGACAAGTCCTGCACAGGTGCTGGGCGTGATTACCACCTACGGCTCTATCGCGGCAGTCTTTGCGGCACTGACGGTTCTGGTGGAAACAACACTGAAGAAGAAACGGCCGAGGCTGGTCGCACAGCCTGCATAGATTCGCAGGCGGGTCCAGAACGGGATGATATCGCGCAGGGCGGGAAGGCCGGGAGAGGCCCTCCTGCCCTGTCCGTTTTGGTTGGATGGTCGACTGTTGGGCAATTGGCGCGGAGGCAGGTCAATCGCGTATCGTGTGTCCCAAATCCACGGAAGGAGCGTCCGGCATGTTTGAAGTCTCTGAGCGATGGAAGAAGACCTACCCCGATGCGATGGTTGCCATGCTGGTAGTACGCAGCGTGGAGAACGTGAGAGAACATCCGGCTCTTGAGGAGCGCAAGAGGGCGTTGGAGGTGGAGTTGCGCTCCCGGTTCACGAATCCGGAAAACATCAAGTCGTCGGAGACAATCCAGGCGTACACGGCCTACTACAGGCGTTTCGAGAAGACCTACCATCTCGCGCTGCAGTTGAAGACGGCGGTTGTGAAGCAGAGACCTCTTCCGACAGTATCCGGGCTGGTGGACGTCATGTTCATGGCTGAGATGAAGAGTCTCCTGCTCACGGCGGGACATGACCTGGAAACGGTCGTTCCCCCTGTCAGACTCGATATTGGCACGGGTGCCGAGACGTATGTCAGGCTCAACCAGGAACCTCACGCGTCGAGAGTGGGCGACATGATGGTGGTGGACAGGGAGGGCATCCTGTCTGCGGTCATCGATGGCCCGGACTACCGCAGCAGGATAACGCTTCAGACACGTGACGTTCTGTACGTGGTCTATGCCCCTGCGGGCATTTCGAAAGAGGCAGTCCTGGACCACGTGCGTGATATCGAGGAGGGCATCCTGCTCTTCTCTCCCTCCGCTGTCGTTGAGCCTGTCAGAATTCTGACTGGGCAGGGCGTCGAAGAGGTCTGAGTCAGAGTGCCCGGTCGGGTTCTCATTCCTGAAGGCACATGAGCTGGTGCCAATTCAGCGTGTTGCAATGACGCCGACCGCCATTATGGCGAATGCGATTCCCAGGACCAGAGAATAGTCGTTCCACGGCGCGGGTATCACCAGGTAGAGCAGCAGGAAGATGCCGGCCGGCACCAGCGCCCAGCGGAGGTCCCGACGAGTGCGCTTATCTCTCTGTTCGTCTTCCTCAGTCATGAATTGAAGATACCATAACTGCGGATAACTGCAAGTCGCAGCAGCGTGTCGTTCCGACCTTGCGGGCATGAATCGTATGGACGGCGTGAATTGGATGGACTGTGTCCCGGGCTTCCCCTGCAATACATTCTTCCCGTGTCTCCATTTGTACCTTTTTGACCCGCTGCGCTGCGTCATTCATGCTGCCTCAGTCCACATTTCGCTCCGAAACGGGGTTCACATAACGTTGTAGTAGCGCTAGAATCTATAGGGGCACCTTGCTGTCAAAGTCCTGGTGGTGTGGAAGGAGGTGGATGTGTTCCTGCTGCGGCACTCTTCTGTTTCTCTCATCCTGCTGTTCTCCTCACCGTTGCTGATAATCGGCTCTGCCGGGCCTGTGTTGGCCGATGAAGACCCTCCGGTGTTCGTTACCGCATGGGGCTACACAACCTGGTCCAGCGGACAATTCGATGGTCTTCCCGGTATCGCGGTAGATGATGATGGGAATGTGTATGTGGCCGATGATCTCTATCACCGTATCGAAAAATTTGATAGGGACGGCACGTACCTGGACGACCTTGGTTCCTATGGCGAAAACAATGGGCAGTTCAAATATCCGGCCGGTGTTGCCGTTGATGCTGGTGGCTGTTTGTATGTGGCTGACAGTGGGAACGACCGCGTCCAGAAGTTCGACAGTGACGGTGTCTACCTGGCGCAATGGGGCGAAAATGGCACCGGTAACGGTGAGTTCCAGGCGCCTCTCGGCATAGACGTCGATGCTGACGGCAATGTCTATGTGGCTGACACGTACAACGACCGCATACAGAAATTCGACAGTGATGGTGTCTACCTGTCGCAATGGGGCGGCCCTGGTACCGGCGACGGCAAGTTCGACAATCCCTACAGTGTGGCTGTCGACAGTGAAGGTAACGTCTACGTGGTCGATTCAATGAATCACAGGGTCCAGAAGTTCGACAGCGATGGCAACTATCTGGATGAGTTTGGTGGACTGGGGCCAGGCAATGGCGAGTTTGAGTTTCCCATGGATGTCGCTGTCGACGCGGATGGCAATGTGTACGTAACTGATGCGGGCCGCTGCCGCGTCCAGAAGTTCGGAAGACTCTGCAACTACCTGTCCCAGTGGGGTGGCTTTGGTGAGGAAGAAGGAGAGTTCAACTATCCCTACGGCGTTGCGGTTGACCGTGAGGGAAGCATCTTCATATCCGAAACGCGGAACGCTCGCATTCAGAAGTTCGGCTATGTCGTGACTGTAGACCTCGTATTGAAGGCAGGCTGGAACATGGTTTCCGTGCCGGTCCAACCTGAAGACAATGCCGTCGGTGAGGTATTTCCGGATATTGAAGCAATCTACACATGGGACCCCATGGACAAAGCGTATGAGGTGCCTGCAGTTGTGGAGCCGCGATGCGGCTACTGGGTCGCAGTTACCAGCGACCGGACCATTAGTGTGGAAGGACTGGCGGTCAATCGGTGGGCGTCCATCGTGCTGGCAGGATGGAACATGGTCGGGTCTGTCTGTGGCGGCACCTGTTCGGTCGGTGACGCATCTGAAGTCTCCGGTGAATACGTAGAGAACTTCGTCTACTGCTGGGACCCCGTGAGCAAATCCTACCAGTATGGCACGGACATCTGCCCATGCAAGGGGTACTGGGCTGCGGCCACGGATAGCTGCGTCCTCATGGTCGGGCCACCGGGGCCATAGACTGTGTTGCGGGCAGGCGTGGGAGCCTGCCCCGTGCTCACAACGACATCTTGATGATTCAGGAAGATGACTGGCCGGAGGTACGCGTTGGGTTCTTCCTCCGGCGTCGCACCTGGTAGACGACTTCCACGACGATGGCCGTGAGGGCGCTCGCAATCATGATGAACACGTTGTATACGCCCGGCTGCATGGTTGGTTCAAGGGGCTCCATAGCCATAATCATGACGCAGTTTGCTATCCATCCTGCCGAGGCACCCGCGATAAACACGAGTCCCAGGCGATACAGTCCAAGCACTACCGGGATGGTTCCCATCATGGCCACAGCACCAAGGTAGTATCTCAGGAGTTCGGCATCGACGTAGAAGTGCACGTGCGACGTAGCAGGAATCGACCACATGGTAACGTAGTAGCCCAGCACGAAGATGAACCCGAAGACGAAAGACGCCCCGACAGCAATCAGTATCGATTTTGTGTTGACGCTGACAATTCCCACGCTTTGCTCCCGGCGTATTTCAAGGTGGACTCCCTGGAAAGGGTATGGCCGCGGTGGTGGTCCGCCATCATAGGGATTCCTGCAATGGTATCAGGCAGGGTGTCAACCGGGCCAGACTGTGTGACTTCGGCGCCGGACCCGGGCAAGCCCTGCGCTATCCTGTTGCCAGCGCTGGGCGTGAAACAACCTTGTGGCGGGCAGGCGTGGGAGCCTGCCCCTGCACCAGAACGGAGGACATGCTTGCTGGATGGTGATAGAGACATGGTTGTGGTCAGTAGAGGTGTGTGGCAATGGCGTTACGGGAGAGGCATGCCTCTCCCCTACAGATAGCAGAACCGATTCGGTGCAATAGACACAGACCGAGGGTGCGAATTGCACATGGATTTGAACGCAGGCGTGGTTTTTCAATCTCGCCCAGGAGTGGTGGGGGAATTACGGGGACACCATTCACAGGTTATCCACACCGATTTGAGTATGGTGTCCCCGCAATTCATGGCATGCCTCGCTCGTACGATGGCGTACAGGACAGGGTTGTCGTCACGGACAGGACAAGAAGTGCCAGTGCAGAGGGGCTTGTGGTGTCCGAACGTAGGGGCCGTTCGAGAACGGCCCGATGGTTGTCAGAGAGCGAGGTTGTGGAGGTCCAGCACGACTGTTGGATGGTGCGACGCTGTGGGCTCCTGCCCTGTTCCCATTCGGAGAACGGGCTCTTCTCGAAGAGCCCCTACATCAGGCATCACGACCTGCACCACACGTGGCCCCTCGATTGCAGATGTGGTGCCTCTGTATCCTATCCGCGCTTCGACATATGCTTGCGGCGGATTCGGTCTGCGATGTTGGCTTCGCGGTGCACGGACCGCGTCTGGGCTGATAACTGGCGGTCAATCCTGGAAACGGCCACGGCAATCAGGGCAATCGCTCCGTTCGCCATGGACTCCACGTCCCGGGGTGCTTCGGAAGTGGTGCCGGATTCCTGCTGATGTGCCCACCCGGTCACGTCGTCCACTTTGCGGGGGTGAAGGGCTATCAACGCGGCCAGGCGCGGGTCTTCCTCGTCCCAGGGAGTCAGTCCCTGTGTCTGCAGGACGTCTACGTAGCACTGGCGCAGGTCTTCAAGGCTGGCGCGAGCCACCTTCGTGAGGTTCATCTCCTTCTTCTTGGAGGTCTCGCCCGCGTGGCTGCCATCGGCAATCTTCTGTGCGCCGCTGCGGGCCGCCTGCACCATGCGGTCGTAGGTCTTGCTCTGCTCGTCAACGTACTTGTCGCAGAAGAGCATGGTCACATCGTGGACCAGTTGCGCCATGCGGAAGCTCTTGAGCTTCCGGTAGCCATCGTAATTTGGAACCAGGGGTTCAGGGTCTTTCATCTCATCCTCTCAGGGCTGTCTGGTGGCGTCCGCGCCGTCGGGTGCGGCCGCCGTTGAGGTAAGTATACATCGGGTCAGATGTGCTCGTGCATGATGGCCGGAACGGTACGTGGTTGGGAGGGGGGAGGCCGCAGCGGTGGAGTCGTTTCTGGTCTCCCTGTCCATCCAGTCCATTTCGTCCATTGACCTCATTAGCAGTCGCACCGCGGAAATGAGTACGGTGTCCCCGGAATTACCAACGCGTAACTCGTTACTCAGCACCTCTGTGCGTGTGATTGTGCGCTTTCGACACGCGTGCGATAATGGCCATTCGCGCTTCGGCCTTCGCGCGAGTCATCATGGAAAAGAACGTCACTTCCGCACGGCCGGGGTACCGAACGGTGTTTGCACTGGCCTTCGCGGTCGCCTTTCTGGCTGACCTGCTGCTCTTCTGTCCGTCCCCGATGGTCCATGTGCTCATGAGCGAGATGCACCTCAGCCACGCGCAGTTCGGGCTGCTGTTCTCAGCCGCAATCGTCAGCCTCATGTTCGCCAGGATACCGCTGGGGCTTGTTGCGGACCGTCGAGGTTACGTGGTGGTATTGCGCCTGGCACTGGTCGTATCGGCACTGGCCGCAGGCGCCAGGGCTCTGTCATCGGGCTTCGAGGCACTGCTTGTGAGCCAGTTCGTGCTTGGATTCGGACTTGCGGCGCTGATGCCGTGCCTCTCCCTGATGGTCAAGGAGTGGGCCTCGGCGAGGCCCGGTCTTGGCACCGGCGTTTACTTCTCCGGCTTTGCGGTCGGCAGCGTGGTGGCTCTTGCACTGACCCCGCAGTTGTTGGAGGTGATGTCATGGCGCCAGGTGTTTCTGCTCTACGCAGCGTTGCCTCTCGTCGTCTGCCTCGCCACGTTTTCACTTGGCACACATGGAGGGGCGGTTGCCTCCAGCATACGATTGTCTGATGTCAGGCTCTTACTGCGCGAGCGGGTGGTCTGGGTCCTGCTGCTCCTCATGGCAGGCTCGATGGGGTGCTATGACACGCTCGCAAGCTGGATGCCACGTGTGCTGGAGATGAAGGGGCTTGAGACCGGACTTGCCTCAATGCTGCCGGTGGGCTTCTTTGTCGCGGGGCCGCTCATCGGACTGGTGCTGGATCGTTTCCCGCGCCGCGATGTGCTTGTCGCGCTGCTTGGCATCCTTGCGGTGGCATCCATCGCGCTGCTCACCACGCCCTCTCTACCGGTGTTGCTGCTCGCTCTCTTCGCCGTCGGCTTTGTCTTGTCCGGGGTGTGCGTTACCAGCCTGACGATTCCGGTGGAGCAGCCGCGCCTGTCTCCGTACGCGGGCACCGTGGTCGGATTCGTGACATCGGCGTCCAACGTGGGGCCGCTCGTGATGCCTGTGGTGTTCGGGCACCTTATAGACATGACGGGTTACTACTCCGCGTCGGTGTTCATGGTCGCCGTGCTGGGCGGCGTCATCTTCCTCGGTTGTTCACGTTTCATGCGGTGAGGGATTGCCGGAGACCACGACCTGAGACTTCGTCAGGGCTGATTCTGAATGTGGGCGTGAGTGGAGTGCGGTGGCCCCGGAATTCCGCCTGTGTCGCGGCCACCGTTGTGGTAAGCATGCAGCTTTTGTGTCGTCCGCTATATCGGGGGATTCCATTCGGCGCAGAGCGATGCTAGACTCGGGAGGAATTTTGGAGGTGGACTATGGCGCGGCGTTCTTCCGAAGACCCAGTAGAGAAGGTCTTCGCTGTGCTTCTGGCAGTCGTGATTGGCGGTACGTTGGCATGGGAACTCATTCCGCATTGGATAATCTACACTGCGGGTGCCATCGTGGTGTGCGCCGTGGCCATTGGCATAGTGTTCAAGATTCGTGGCGGCGGTGGTTTCGGTTTCTTGAGTTCGTTCGGGCGAATATCGAGTGGGCCAAACTCATATGGGAACTCCAGGGATTCCGTGGAGTATGTGTCCAAGTTACCCCCAATATCCTCAAGGGACCAGGCAAGGTTGCGCCAGGCCGTTGGCGACAGATGTGAAAACCCCTTCTGCAAACAACCTGAACACCGAGGACTTCACGTCCACCATATAGTACCCCGTAGCAACCCTCGTTCAACGAACCAGCTCGACAACCTGATTGTGCTTTGTCCGAATTGCCATGATGATGCTGGGCACGGGCGGCCGAGCATAGCGGTTCAGCAGACATGGGCGCAGGACAGGCATCGCTTCGTCAATTTCAACGTAGTACGCAACTGGAATGCGACGCACTAGCTCCGGGTTCTCTTGGAGGGTTAGGGCTCTTGGTCCTACGGCCCTGTCTCAGGGAAGCAAGTGTGGCGTCCTCACATCTCCAAAGACGGTTCCATTGTCACAAGACGAGTGGTAGAATCGAATCAGGGATAGCGTGTAGGCGCAGGAGGAAGATGTCGCTCCCCCAGGAAAAGGACATCAGGATTCCCCTTCTTACTGTAATTGCTGAGGCTGGCGGTGAGCTTCGCATGCGTGATGCGATTGCCGCTGTTGAGAAGCACTTCCCCGAACTCACCGCTGAAGACAAGCTCCTCGAACGAGCCTCGGGCGGATTGGCTTGGCCGAATCGGATTCAGTGGGTGCGCCAGTATCTGGTGTCCAAGGGATTTCTGTACCGCGAGCCTCGGGGCGTGTGGCGAATCACTCCAGAAGGGCGCGTCCATCTGGAAAGTAGCGGCAAGAACGAACCGCCACATCCTCAGCTTCCCTTCGATGGCCCACGACTTCATCGGGAACTCCAGGAGAAGTTGAGCCAAACCGCCAGCCTGCTGGGCTACCATGCCGCAATGGAATACCCTGAGTCACCCTACCGGTACGACATTGTCTGGAAAGAGTTCCCCGGAGCAGCCCGACCTGTGGCTGTGTTTGAGGTTCAGGACAAAGGCAATCTCATTGAGGCGCTAGCCAAGCTGCAGCATGCGCGAGATGCCTGGGGAAGTCGTCTGTTCTTGGTTATCACAGGCGAAAAGGACCAGAAGAAGGCACAACAGCTCACTGGTACGTACCTGTCGGGCACGTTTCACCGTCTTGCACCATTCCTGACGGTGTTGACTCCAGCGCAAGTTGAGAGCTTGTTCTCTGACCTTGAGCGGCACGCTGATTTGCTGCGGCGGCTGATGCAGGAGTAGTCCCCGCAGTCACCCAAGTCGCGAATAGTGAAGAGCGGGATGCAGCCTCCGGCGGGCTTCGGTTGTCGGCACTTTCTGAAGTGCATGATAGGAACAGAAAGGGGCGGTCTTGGCCCTTCAAAAAGGAGTGAGAAATGGATTGAAGGTATTTGAATCGAAAGCCTTCCTTCGGGCTTTGGAGGTGCGAAGATGACTGACTGGTTCGTTGTTTGCCCTGAGAGCCAGGTCCGTGGCGGTGTCTGGCGCAAGTGGTTCACAGAGAAGTGTGTTGCCGTTGACTGGTCTCCGTCAAGCTACTCACTGACGGTTGATTCCAGTGAGCGCGGATGGAACACAGCAAGGAATCAACTTGCCAGGATGCGGCCAGAAGACCGAATAATACCGCATCTGAGAGACTCGTTAGTCGGGCCGGTTGGAGTGGTTGAGCGCGTTGAGGCCGACGACAGCGAGTGGAAGCCTACTGTGCGCAAAGGTGCGTACGACGAGAACCGATCAGAACCTGCGCTGGGCCGGCGAATTGTCGTCAGGTGGCTGACAAGTGGCATGCCGCCGAACGGTGCGGTGGCGCTGATTCCTGCGAACAGCACGCTTCGCAACTATGCGCCACAGCACGCGATTACGAGGATTCGCCGTAGCCAGACATTCGATGAATTAATGGAAGTCCTCCACAATTCAATGAACTGGGCAGAGGTCGGACCGAATGGCACCCGGCCATGGACTCCAGTGGCGCCTGCTGTGACAAGAACTCTCGGACTGCCTGAGGTTGTCACATCGGCGGATACCCTAGATCGCATGCAGAGTCAATTCCTTTTGGAACTGGAGCAGACCAGCAGTCACGAGATTGATGCCCGCATCACGTGGCGTCCTCAAACAAAGGATGCCCGTGTCCACTGGTCCCAGAAGCTTGGCATGTGGTGGTACTCGGAGAGACTGGAGACTCGGTGGTGGAACGTCTTTGGCCTGCAGACGCCGAGTCTAGACCATGCCTCCACTCTCACCATCGACTGCGAAATTAACATCCCTGTTGCTGGGATTGACAGACGAATTGCTGGTGTCATTGTGTCGAGTGCGGACGGCGGGTATTTCATTGGACATCGAGGCAATCGTTTGGGAGGTGGCAGACAAGGTATAACCAAGGAGCTGTTCTGGGGGCACTATCCAGCCGAACCAGCGGAAGTGCTCGATGCCGAGCCCCAGTCTTCCGACGGCAGAGTCACATCGATTGCGCTTGTGGCGCGGTTTGCTGACCCGAACCTACCTGACCAGGTTGCGAGTTTTGTCAAGTACGTCCACGAGCTGAAACACGCCGCAATCGGACAAACGTCTGGCCTCATCCCCAGTATGATTCATACGTTCTCACCGGAGTTTGAAGGACGGCGACAGCCCGTGGGCCGGGGCGACTACGTGGCAAACGTCAATCACGGGCGGATTGTTCGACATCTTCGCGATGAACTGATTCGGCTGCTTGGACCGGGTAGAGTCTTCAACACTGGCAGATGGGATCTCTATGCGCAAGGAGAGGCTGGCGTCGAGTGGTTGTTTGAACTGAAGACTGAGTCCTCGTCTTCGGCTGTCTACGGAGCGATAGGACAACTCAAGTACTACGCCACCGACAGTCGTGTTCAGCCTGAAGCCAAGCTGGTGGCAGTTCTCCCTGCGAGTATTGATAGTGGCGTGATGCAAAGAATCGAGTCGCTTGGAATCATTGTCGTCCGTTTCGATGACGACAGCTCAGGGCTTCGTTTTCGCGGACTTGGGCAGGTGCTGCAATCGTGAGCAGAGAGACTCAGCCTTTTGGGGGCTCTTGGCGACCTCCTTCACTACGGGAATGGCTACTGCCGTCGGACGGTAGTGCTACTGTCCCCAAGCATCTTCTTGTTGCCGCGTTGGTTGCCCTGGCAGTGTCCTCCATGCCGCTCAACCTTTTTCCATATCCGAGGACGAGCACAATTGGACTTGGTGTGGGACTTGCTGCAGCAGCCCTAGCTCTCATGGCGGGACGGATGGCGCTTGGCGTATTCCTTGCTCAACTCTTCGCGACCATGCGTGAGACTCTTCTGCTCGAACTGGACCGAGATTTGGCGAGGCTGGAAGTGGACCTGGAACAGATTGCCCAAGCAGGCTACGCGGAGCTTGCTGAGAGACTTGCGACTGTCTACCAGCTTGGTTTGACCTACATGCCCGGGTCGGAGGTTTCATCCGAAACCTTGGACTCCTTGAACACTGATTACTTTGATTGGGCGTACGGTCAGGCACAGGTTCTTGTCGCCAATGGACAGAAATTCTCGTTTGGGCAAGTTACGGGGAAGGGTGGATTCGCGCGGTCCCTGCATCAAGCATACTACGCGGCCATAGGAACAAGACAGGTGTTAGTGCGCCTGAGCGTGAACACTCGCCAGTCACGTTGTCTTGATTCCTTCGGACCTCCTCTACTGCTCTTGGCGCTTGTCGCGCTTCTCGGGTTCACTTTGCCGGCGGGAGTTGAGATCGTCCTTGCTTCCCAAGTATCAGCGACATTGGGCTTGGCCATCGTGGCTGGTGAGGCGTATCTGCTTGCCGTTGCCATTGTGCATCTCCTATTCGACGCCATGGGGGCGTTCGGAATCGCGCGCGTACTCGAGATTGGAACCAAGATTGCTGATGAACAGTTTGAGGCACTTGCGAGTGAGTGATAGCTTTCTGTCTCCAGTGGCCAGCGTTGTCAAGGTTGATGCTCGGACTATTTGGCCCTGTAGTAGATCCCTCCAATTGCCATTTTACTACTTGACCTTCTCCTAAACTCGTCATATACTAACAGTATCCAATGAATTCCACCGGACCGACTTCTTCGGCCATGGCGCATACAAACAATATGTACACTGCATACTTACGTGAGGTGGTTCTGCCCGTGTCCTGCGGGTGCTGATGAAGCTGAGACCGTACCAGCAGGAAGTTGCCAGGGCTGTGATGCACAGCGTTCAGCACGGTTCCGGACACGTCATCTCCGTTGAGATAGCCCGCCAGGGCGGCAAGAACGAGCTGTCAGCTCACATCGAACTGCTTCTGCTCACCCTCTGCATGGCCGATGGCGGCACCGTTATCAAGTGCTCCCCCACATTCAAGCCGCAGACCGTTATCTCCATGCGCCGACTGTGCGACCGGCTGGATGACTTCGGCTTCGGCGGCATCTACCAGACCCAGATGGGCTACATGGTCTCCCTTGGCTCTGCCCGCGTGGTATTCCTCTCTGCAGAAGAGAACTCCAACGTGGTGGGCCATACGGCTGACCTGCTGATGGAGATAGATGAATCTCAGGACGTGGGCAAGGAAAAGTACACCAAGGAGTTCCGGCCTATGGGCTCCTCCACCAACGTGACTACCGTGCACTACGGCACCACCTGGGATGAGTCCACGCTGCTGGAAGAGACCAAGCAGGCCAACCTGGAGATGGAGAAGCGCGACGGTATTCGGCGGCACTTCCGCTATGACTGGCAGGCTGTGGCGAGGCAGAACCCCGCCTATGGCGAGTACGTCCGTTCCGAGCGCGACAGGCTGGGAGAGGACCACCCGCTGTTCCGCACGCAGTACGCACTGCTGCCAATCGCCGGAGGCGGAAGGCTGCTCACGAGGGCACAGGTGTCCTCCACGCTTGGGGAGCACTCCCGGATGCGGTCGCCTGAGCAGGGCGCTACCTACGTGGCGGCAGTGGACATTGGCGGTGAGGCCCGCGCTTCCGCGGACGGCTCACCGGCACGGGAGCCGGACTCCACTGCGGTCACTATCGCGTCCGTGGAGACGCCGGAGCGCAACAGCAATGGCCCCGCCCTTCCCATCCTCCGCATCGTTGAACAGGCCACCTGGACAGGCGTGCCGCACGCCCAACTCATCTCCCAACTATCCGCAGTGCTGCGTCCGTGGAAACCGCGCTGCATCGTGGTTGACGCCACCGGCATGGGACAGCCTGTGGCGGGATTGCTGAAGCGGGAGTTCGGCACCCACGTGCAGCCATTCGTCTTCACGGAGCGGTCCAAATCTGACCTGGGCTACGAGTTTCTGTCTCTCATCAACGGTAGCCGCATCAGGCTCTACGCACAGGACGGCTCTGCGGAATACCGCCAGACGCTGCACCAACTTGAGCGCGCCCGCGCTGTGTACCGCCCGAACCAGACAATGAGCTTTCACCTGGCGGAGACGGACGGGCATGACGACCTGTTGATGAGCCTTGCGCTCCTGTCTGTGGCAGTGAAGGACTTCACCCCGCGCGTGGCCCGTGGCGCAGAGCGCCCGGAGCCGCTGTATCAACCGCAACCACTCTGGACACGGCCCCGTGTGGCCGTGCAGCGCCCGCTCTTCCCACTATGAAGTGAAAGGAGAGGATATGACAGAAATGGCAGCACCACCATCCGTGGCTACTCCTCCCGAGGCGGCCTTCGTGCCGTCCGAACTGGCGCGCCGTGACACCGACCGTATGGCGGCGTACCGGCGCAACCTGGATTTCTACCGTGGCGTGCAGTGGGAGACAACCTCCCGCCAGCGCCAACTGGTGTTCAACTACGCCCGTGTCGCAGTGGACAAGGTGACCAGCTACCTCGTGGAGGGACTCTCCACCGCCTGCTATCCGGCGAATGCCACGGCGGACTCTCACGATGAGGGGTTGCAGGGCCGTATCACGGGGGCGGAGTCTCTGCTGGAACAGGTACGGAATGAGAACGGACTGGACGCGCTGGACTATGAGACGGAGATAGATTGCGCCGTGCTGGGCGATGCCTGCTACAAGGTCACCTGGGACGCCGATGCGGAGCGCGTGCGCGTGACCGCCCCTCCCGTTTCCGGCCTGTATGCGTGGTGGTCCGGAGATGACCCTTCCCGCGTCTGGCGTGTGGCTTCCCGATACCACCTGACCGGAGAAGAACTGCTGATGCTCCACGGCATCCGCCTCCAGAAGCGGAGTGCCACCGTGACCGAGTTGTGGACTGAGCGGGAGTTCCGGCTCTATGTGGATGACGCGCTCACGGAGCAGAAGCCCAACCCCTGTGGCTTCATTCCCTTCATCATCTTCCCGAACCTGCGGGAGCCGAAGCAGTTCTGGGGTACGTCAGACATACCTGCCCTTGTGGAGCCGCAGCGCGAGCTGAACCGCGCCGTCTCCCAGCTCTCCCGCATCCTGGAGTTCTCCGGCAATCCGATTGCGGTGCTGGAGAACGTGGACGAGGCGCAGGACATCCGCACCGCGCCGGGACAGGTGTGGTCCGTCCCGGAAGGGGCGCGGGCCTATCTGCTGGACCTGCTGCAGGGTGGTGGGGTGCGGCTGCATATCGACTACATAGACACCATCTACCGCACGCTGCACGACCTGAGTGAGACGCCCCGCGCCGCGTACGGCGGCACGGAGAAGGAGCTTTCCGGTGCGGCGCTCTCCATGGAGATGAACTCCCTCATCCAGAAAGTGGGGCGCAAGCGCAGCATCCGCAGTGCGGTGTATCACCGCAGGGATGCAATGGTGCTGAAACTTGCAGAGCGGTATGCAGGGATGGACTTCTCCCACGTGACGCACCGCACCACCTGGGGTGCTGTGCTGCCGGATGATTCCACTCGCATGGCGCAGGAGGAGCAGGGACTGGTGCAGGCAGGCATCCATTCCCGCCGGTCCGCCATGGACCGCCTTGGCGTGCGCAGTCCGGAGACGGAGTTCCGTCTGTGGTGTGAGGAGCGGGAGATGATATTGGGCATGAACCAGCAGTTCCGCGTGAAGGGACACGAGTAGTGGTGGAGAGGTTGGGTGTGAGACAGCCGGATGGAACACCGGTCGCTGCAGGCAATTCCCAGGGGCAATGGGGAAGGGTTATCCGTAGGGGCGATGGCATGCCTCGCCCGTACGGTCGTGAATGGGACATGGTTGTGATGAACGATGATGCATATGGCAATCCGGGTGTAGGGGCCGTTCGAGAACGGCCCGGTGGTTGTCGGGAATCGCGGTTGTGGGAATCCGGCAGATTGAGTGGTGCGCTCCATGACGGGAACTCCGACCTTGTCCCGTGCCGGAGAACGGGCTCTTCTCGAAGAGCCCCTACACAAGAACGCGCCACCACTGCAGCGGTTAGTGACGCTGTGTGGCGATTGTGTTACGGGCGAGGCATGCCTCGCCCCTACAAATAGTAAGACCGATTCACCACCTCCCCGCAACTGCAATGGAAGATGAGCACGGCAGGTGAGGTAGGCACACGATGCGTAGGCAGTGCGAGAGAGCAGAGAGCTGACCGCGCACGCGGACCGCTTCAGACTACATAACGAGAGGAGGGTTCTTCAGTGGACAACGGACAGGACAACACAGCGACTGCCGTCAGTGGCAATGGCCATTCAACACCGGAGGAACGGGAGAACATCGCGGGGCAGCTTGCCGAAGAGCAGCGGGAGATGAGGGAGGTGGAGGCAGCCATCTCTGAACGGGATACCCGAATCGGTGAACTTGAAGCCGCCCTGGAACGCACCCGCGAGGAAGTGGCGGGCAAGCAGGTGGAGATGGACAACGCGTGGGCGGAGATGACCGCACTGCGCGAGGTGAAGGATGCGGCCGTTTTCGGCTATCGCGATGCGTTGCGGCTGGCACATCCGGAGCTTCCAGCCGACCTCATTACCGGTGATTCTCCGGAAGAACTGGCGGCGTCCGTCGTGGGCGCACAGGCCCTTGTGGAGAAGGTGCGCGCAGCGCTGCAGTCAGAGAGGCAGGCGGCACGCATGCCCGCCGGTGCGCCGGTCGATTCAGGCCCGGACCTTGCCGGCCTCTCCGCCAGGGAGAAGATAGCCGCCGGCGTGACACATCCATCGAAATAGTGGGGAGGTAGAGGAACCATATGGCACTGACACTTGTTGAGGCAGAGAAACTTTCAAACGACGTCCTGTTGCAGGGCGTTATCGAGACCGTTATCAAGGACAGCCCCATCCTGCAGACCCTGCCGTTCATCCAGATACAGGGGAACGGGCTGACCTATACCCGGGAATCTGTGTTGCCCTCCATCGCCTTCTACGATGTGGGCGATACCTGGGCGGAGTCCACTCCCACGTTCACGCAGGCAACTGCCACGCTCAAGATCATGGGTGGCGATGCGGACGTGGACAACTACCTGCGCTCCACGCGCTCCAACGTCCAGGACCTGGAGACCGCAGTGATAGAGCAGAAGGCCAAGGCGTTGCGGCACACGTTTGAGGAGTACTTCATCTATGGCAACTCCGCAACAAGCAGCAAGCAGTTCGATGGTGTGAGGAAGCTCATCGATACCACTGCAACTTCCGACCAGCTTATCGCGGCTGGGGCCTCCGGCGCCACGCTGACGTTGGCGATGGTGGACCAGCTTGTGGATGCGGTGCGGGGTGGCAAACCTGACCTGCTGCTGATGTCGCGTCGCAGCCGCCGCAAGATTCAGACGCTTGCGCGTGCGGCGGGGAACAACCTCCAGGTGGGCACCGGTGTGTTGGGCCAGCAGGTCCAGCTCTACAACGGCATCCCGGTGGGGATTTCCGACTGGGTGCTGGACACGCACACCGTCAGCTCCAGCGTGGAGACCGCCGTCACAGGGGCACTGTGCTCCACCATCTATGCGCTCCGCTTCGGGGAAGGCGCGCTCTGCGGTCTGTCCAGTCCGGAGATGCTGCAGGTGGAGAGGGTCGGCCAGCTTGAGACGAAGGACGCCACCCGCCACCGCATCAAGTGGTACACCAGCCTGGCGCTGTTCTCATCCATTTCCTGCGCGGCGCTCATCGGAGTGAAGGACTAGGAAGGGTGTGGGACTGATGGACACGGTGGACGCTGTGGACCGCATGGACGGAAGAGAGTTGCGATGCGGACCCACAGGCAGTCCTGTGGTACGTGTCCATGATGTCCATGGTGTCCATTACGTCCATCACTCCCGTGGAACGTGGAACCAGGACAACAAAGGAGGAACAACACACTATGGCAGTAGAGATTTCAGGAATAACCCCTTTGTCATTTCAACTGGACAATGCGGCCGCGGCACTGGCGGCAACCGACACGGCGCTCGTGCCCGTGCAGGGCGCCGGTTCCGTTGCGGTGTACCACGCGATTCAGGACGGCTTCATACGCGGGCTCGATTGCGAGATAGAGACTGCGCAGGACGATGGGGACGACGTCATCTTCAGCGTCTATGTGGGAGGCACCCGCGACGACGACTCCGCGGTCACCCTGTCCGGCGCGGGCACGGCTGGTGGCGCGACCTACGGGACGCAGCGGTTCGACAAGGGCGGCATACCCGTGTCCGAGGGCGACTCAATCGTGGTCAAGGCGAAGTCCACCGATGCCGCCAACTGCACCCCTGCGGGCATGGTGGCGGTGGTAATCCTGCAATTGGGCGAGAGCGAGATATAGCGCAGAACGCACAAGGGAAAGGGGACATAAGGCTCCCTTCCCCGGAGGTGATAGATGGAAGAATACCCGCGTGTGGTGTACGGGCACGACAGCCTGGGAGAACCACAGTGCCCTGCCGTGGACGCTGATGGCATCCTGGATGTCTCGGCGACACGGGTGTCCGGCTGGAAGACGGCGACTATCGATGTCTCCGAGGACGACGACCTCTCCGGAGAGATAGACCTGGGAGAGCACTACCGGTACCTCGCCGTCATCCTGCCTGCGCTCACGCAGTCGCGCGTTGGCGTACAGGTCGCGCCGGCCTCCGGTGGTTCGTTTGTGGTCCTGGGCAATGGCAATGCTGCGCAGACTGACCTGACGACCGGAGAGTACGCCACCGTGTTCGACATCGGCGGCTGGCGCTACGTGAGGCTCTCAACATCTGTGGCACAGGCGGCAGACCGGGAGTTCAGTATCCAGGGAGTAAGGGGGTAGCCATGAGTATCGAGGCGCATGATGGACTTGAACTATGGAAGCCAACCGTCTTCAACCCCTGGGGCAGAATGGTGGAAGGGCACTACTACGGCATGACCGGCTCAAATGCCTACAACTGCGGGGCGAACTACCTTATCGGCCAGTACCTCTACCTGCCTGTGGGTGGCACGTATGACCGCCTTGGCATCTCCGTGCAGACTGCGGGCAATGCCGGTGCGAAGGCACGGCTGGGCATCTATGACTGCGGCGACGCGCTGTATCCGGGCGGCCTCATCCTGGACGCCGGAGAAGTGGAAGTGACAACCACGGGTGTGAAAGAGATAAGTATCAATCAGCACCTGCCTGGAGGCATCTACTTCCTGGCTCTGACGACGAACGATACGGCCGTGAAGTTCTGGATGCTGAGTATCCCGATGGCCGTGAGTCCACTGGGTCTTGGAACCACAATCAACTATTCACGATGTGGGTGGAAGGTGTCCCGGACGTATGGCGTGCTGCCGTCCGTGTTTTCTGCGGGTGCGGCTGCCATGAACGAACAGTGGTCGCTCGCACTCCGTTTGCAGACGCTGGATTAGGAAGGGCTACCGGCAGGTGCAGGACAAAAAATAGGGGGAAGGGGTGGCAGCGTCCCTTCCCCGAAAGGAGAGGAGGAATCTGTGGAAGGCTACTTTGACTTGTTCTTCACAACCCCACCCAGCCACAGGTTCCTAGGCTTTCACGATAATCGTACGCGATAATCTTGTCAAGTCTTTTGTCGTTTGCCGTGGGAAATTGAGAAGAAAGTAAGAACCTGGGACAAGGGAAGGGAGGCCCCCACTCCTTTCCCTTGTCAAATGAGGAGGACACAGTGCCGCAACGAGGCTCATTAGATACACACTCTTGTGCAGCATGCGTCCTTGATTCGATGGTATGCATCTCTTTCATTTCTGTCAAATTACTCGTATACGACGAATACTGTACGTGTGAAGATGCCCTGCATCATGGTGGTGGATAAGTCGTGTCCGGCTCGATGGAGGGGGGTGAGAGAGGAGGCTCCCATCTCCTCCCTCACAGCTAGGAGGGAAACTCCGCGTGCAGTCGTGTCGTGAAACACACCGAGCGGATAGGGTACGGAGAGTGCCTGAACGAAAATCGTGCTGTCAATATGGCACTGCTCGTCAGGAGAAGAATAATGTCGACTACGATAGCAACACTCAGGGCGCGACTTCGCGTGGACCTTGATGAGGCTTCCGCCGACAGGTGGAGCGATGACGACCTCGACCGCCACATCGGCCATGCCGTGCGTGATATCAACAGAACTGCTCCCCGTGAAATGACGTCGAGCGGTCTGACCATACCGGACCCCGCCTCCCGGGAGATGGACATATCCTCCCTCACCGGCCTCATTCACGTGGTGGCGGTGGAGTATCCGCTGGATGGATACCCACGTTTACTACGCCATTTCGAGATATGGGGCTCCACGCTACGGCTGCTCTCGGACACGATGCCAGTGGCAGGTGCTGACGTCTGTGTCTATTACACCGCGCAGCACACGGTGGACGCAGAAGGTTCCACGCTTCAACCGTACCTTGAGGACCTTGCCCTCGTGGGCGCTTCAGGCTATGCGGCGCTGGAGTACGTGGCTTATCTCTTCAACCGCGTCACCGTGGGCGGAGAGGATTCTGCACAGCATCTGCATGCATTCGCCAACGACCGCCTGATGCAGTTCCGCCAGGACCTTACGGCGCTCAAGCGTGAGCGCTACAGGGCCATCAGGACCGGTGAACTATGGTCGGAGGACGAACGATGAGGAAGCCCACCACCGTCGTACATGTGGGGCTTGGGGTGGTGGCGGCACTGGCTGCGTTGAGCAGCGCGTGCCTGGCGGTGCTGCTGTTCGGTGGCTTTGCCCTCTATGAGTACTGGCAGGAAAAGAAGGTGAAGGACAGTGGTTGCACGGATTTCTGGGAGGGATTGCTTGGACTCGGCATGACCACCACGTTGATTGTGGCGGCGCAGCTCTTCCGGGCGGTCAACTGAAGATGGGGAGGCAGTCATGACTTGTAGTGCGACGTTGAAAGCAGCCCTGAAGCAGTCCGGAGTGGAGCCATTGGTCCGCGTGGTGCTGACTCGTGGAGCGAGTACCTGTACATACAATCGGTCACGGGTCCTCTCGGCGGAGGAGACGCAGGAGCCATACACGCACACCGCTGAAGTCCTCCTGGACAACGCGGATGGAGAGTTCAGCAGCATGGACCTTCGCGGCTACCATGTGGTTGTTGGATGGGGGGCCGTGACCTCTATCGGCTCGGAGTACTGTGACTCCCCACCCCTCCACATCATCCGCCAGGAGCTTGTGTCAGAGGAAGGGAAGCTCACGTGCCGGTTGTTCTGCATCGGCATCCCTGACGAGCTTGCTGAGGACCGCGCTTCGGAGTCCTACGCCCCGGATGCCGCAGATAGCACTGTGCTGCAGAGCATGGTCAATGCCGTCCTGTCCGGCAGCCTCGGCCCCTATTCCCATTGTTCATCGGTTCCGTACCAATGGGACGACACCGATGCCCTGGCCACGGGTTACAAACCCCGCGACGGCTTTCGTGTCTATACGAATGGCTCCCGGCTGGCTGCGGTGCGTCGACTGCTGGAGTTCACGAACTGCGTGATGCGTGCCGAAGATGATGGCAAGCTGCACTTCTTTCCGCCCACCACCACCGGTACGGCGTACGACCATGAGTTCAGCCTTGCCGCAGGCGCTCACGCCTTCTTTCAGAAGGCAGGGAGGCAGACGCTGGTCATTCCCAACAAGGTTGAGGTGACCACGCCGGAGGACTACGCCGTGTCTGTTTCGGGTAGTGCCACGGACAGTGCCAGCTACGCGCTGATGCCGAAGGTGCAGTACCAGCGGGCAGCGGTCGGCAGCACCACTGAGGCCAACAACGTGGCAGCTGCCATCCTCTCCAAGTATCAGCTCCGGACCCCTGTTGGGCGCCTCACGGTGCCGCTGACTCCCGCCGTTCGGCCGCTCGATTATGTGAAGGTGACCGATGTGAGGATGGGCGACTCTGTGACGGGAAACGTTGGCATGGTGCGCCATCGCTGGGCCGCCGCAGGCTACCGCACGCGGTATGTCTGGCAGACCGAGATCGAACTTGGTGGCTGGTCAAGCGTCCGCTCTCTTGCCAACAAACTGGAGACCTACCCTACGCCGCAGGGGTACGAACGGCTGGGTCGACTGGTGGTCAAAGACCTTGAGGCGGAGAACATCCGTGCCGGCAACATCGTGCTGGAGTGGCTGCAGACGGATGGGAAGATAGACCTCAGCAAAGTGGGAGATACGCTGGACAACCTTCCCGATGGCACCAGCTACGGAAAGCTGCGCAGGACGAACCTCTCAAGCGGAAGAATCCTGCTCAGTTCAGAGGTGCAGGTGCAGACAGGTACCGGCTCACAGTGGTACGGCGTGGGCTATGTGGAGATAGACGCGGACATCGGCATTACCATCTCCGGGCAGGACCTGGTCTTTGAATATGGTGATGCGCAGCACTACATCTACCCGTCTGATGGTGAGCTGGACTTCATGTCTGAATCGGGATGCGATTTCCGTTTTCTGAACGGGCCGGTGAAGTTGTCCTGCGACCTTGATCCGAAGTCTGATGAGAGCTACGACCTTGGTTACTCGACCTGCAAGTTTGATGACATCTACTGCCTGGACCTGCACGTGACGAACGAGCCATGGGACCACGAGGACGACCTGGCGCTGGTGCGTGGCATCAGGGCGGATTCGAAGGATGGAAGGAAGTACGACCGCTCGACCATTCCGCCGATGCTGAAGGCTTCCTACCGGAGTGAGGAGAAGGTGGCGAAGCGGCGGCAGCGAATGGAAAGGGATGATGAGGAACTGCGCAACCTGCTGCGGCAAGCAGTGGAGAAAGAGACGCGACCGGAAAAGAAGGCCGCGCTGCTGGCGCGGCTGGAGCGCGTTGGCAGTGACCGCGAGAAGCGAGTGGCCTACTACGGCGCCTCTCTTGAAGACGATGCAACGTTGAGCGTGGGCAACAGCCTGGGTTTGCTGTTCGGCTCCATCCGGCAGCTTGCGGATGGGGTGGATGCACTGGTTTCGAGGGTGGAGGCGCTGGAGAAAGCAACGTCGTAGCGGCAGGTTTCACCCCCGCATGGTGCGGATGGGTTGTGTGGTGTCCGGACATAGATACCGAGTTACCTGCCAGCCCGTGGATGGGTGGGGTGATGGTTCGGAATGTAGGGGCCGTTCGAGAACGGCCCGGATGGGTGGTGGGGTGTATACGTAGGGGCGAAGGCATGCCTCGCCCTTAACGCGGTAAACGGGACATGGTTGTGGCTAGCGACAGTGCGCACGGTGTCAAAGGGGCATGGTGTTGGCTCCGGAATGTAGGGGCCGTTCGAGAACGGCCCGGATGGGTGGTGTGGTGGTTCCGCAATGCCCATGGCGGTGGTCAGTCGTGCTGTGTGGCAATGGCGTTACGGGCGAGGCATGCCTCGCCCGTAACCCGAGGTCCAACCAACCGGCCCTATCGTGGCGGCCAGCCTTTCGTTTCCGGCCATCTTTGCAGGCGTTGTGTGTATGACAACCCTGTGGCGGGCAGGCGTGGGAGCCTGCCCCTACACCAGAGCGAGGATGGGTGGTGTGGGGCTATTTGTACGGGCGATGGCATGCCTCGCCCGTA
>JAFGFT010000054.1 GCA_016930935.1 Dehalococcoidia bacterium
CAACGCACAGAGAGGAGACGTAACAGCGTGAGCAACACTTGGAGGGCAATGCTACAACCTGAGAGCGTCGTCATCGTCGGCGCCTCTGCATCTCCCGGAAGACCGGGGCATGAGATTATCCGGAATCTCCAGGCGAACAAGTACGAAGGCACCATTCACCTCGTCAATCCAAAGGGCGGCGAGATTCTTGGACTCCCGGTGACCAAAGATATCGAGAGCCTGCCGGACAACATCGACCATGCCGTCATCATCGTGTCCGCTGCGGCAACCACCGACGTGGTACGACGGTGCGCTGCGAAGGGCATCGGCACCTTCACCCTGGCGGCCGGCGGCTACTCCGAGGTCGATGAGCAGGGAGCACAACTGCAGGACGACCTTGAGAAGACCATCAGGGAGCTGGGCGTTCGCGCCATAGGCCCGAACACGTCCGGCAACATCTCCATGCCGCACAAATTCACTTCCAGCTTCTTCCCGCTGGGATGGATTCGACCCGGCAACATCTCCTATATCGCCCAGACCGGCAACTTCGCCACCCACACACAGCGCTACATCACGTCCGGTGAACACTACGGCGTTGCGCGCGTCATCGGGCTGGGCAACAAGATTGACATCGAAGAGAGCGAGGCCCTTGAGTACCTCGCAGATGATGATGAGACGAAGGCGATATTCATTTACCTGGAGAGCTTCAAGAAGCCCAAGCACTTCATGGAAGTGGCCAGGAAGGCATCGGCAAAGAAGCCCATATTCCTGCTGAAGGGGGGCACCTCGCAGGAGGGTTCCAAGGCAGCCATCGCACACACTGCAGCACTCGCATCTGATTCCAAGGTCGTCGAGGCAGCCATTCGCCAATCAGGCATCACGCAGCTTACGGAATACTCTCAACTGTTCCACGTGGCCAAGGCCATGTCGTGCATGCCACTGCCGCGCGGCAACAGGGTCAGCTTCCTGTGCCCGTCCGGTGCCATGCTCGTGGTGCTGACAGACCTGTGTCAACAGAAGTGGGGCCTTGAGGTGCCAGACCTTGAAGAGGTGAACCGGCAGCGCCTGCAGGACATCGGACCGGCGTGGCTGCGCATGCGGAACCCCGTAGACATCTGGGGACCGGCAATGGTGCACGGCATCGAGAAGGCCTATCGCGATGGCATTGAAGCGGTGATGGATGACCCCAACATCGATTCCGTGGTCGTTGTGATGGTGCTGGTTGACGAATTCGGCAGGCCACCCCTCGATTTCATCGTGGACATGGCGAAGAAGTACCCTGACAAGCCCCTGCTGGTGTCCTTCACCGGCATCAAGGAACGGATGGAGGAAGCGAAGGCATTCCTGGAGCCGCGTGGTGTACCGACATACCCGTACATCGAGCAACCGTTCGAAGTACTGTCTATTCTCAACAAGGCACGGCAGGCCATGGAACGTTCACAGCGCGCCGGATAACCGGCGCGTTGTCTCCCATCTCCTGCAAGGAGGACGATTCACTATGGACTTCCCTGGCTATGAGCGCCCCGGCGGACGGGCGGGCATCCGCAACTACGTGTCCATCATCCCTGTGACCAGTTGCTCAAACGAACTCGCCTGCGCCATCGCAGACGGTGCCGCGGGTTCGGTCCCCATACTGCACAACTACGGTTGCATGCGCCTCAAGCCGGATAACGACCGCGCCCACCGCACACTGGCAGGGCTCGGAAGCAACCCCAACGTGGCCGCAACGCTCCTCGTCGAGATGGGGTGCGGCATGCTGGACCCCGAGGCGATGGCACAGGAGATTGCCGCGACGGGAACTCCCGTTGAACTGCTGTCCGTCAAGTCGGTGGGAGGCTACTACAAGGCCATCGAAGCAGGACAGGCCATAGTCCGGTCCATGATGGCGAAGGCATCGCTGCAACAGCGCGTGCCCCTGCCGCTGAACACTCTCTCCGTCGGCATCAAGTGCGGTGGCTCTGCCACTATATCCTCAGCCGCCGGCCATCCTGCAACCGGCTACGTGGTCGACACGATTATCGACGAGGGCGGGACCGCCATCTTCAGCGAGACGGCAGAGGTCATCGGTGCGGAGCACCTGCTCGCGCGCAGAGCCGCAAACGAACAGGTGAAGTGCGACCTCCTTGAGACCGTCGGCCGCTTCGAACAGATGATTGTGGACTACGGCGTCGATATCCGCGGCGCGCAGCCGACTCCCGGCAACATCATGAGCGGACTCACCACTATCGAGGAGAAGTCGCTCGGCGCGCTCGTGAAAACCGGCACGCGCCCTCTGTCCGGCGTCGTGGACTATGGCGTACAGCCCTCCGCACCCGGCCTGTACCTGATGGATTCCACCGGATGGCCGTGCCATATGTTCCTCGGCATGGCGGCGGCGGGTTCCCAGGTGTTCATCTTCTCCCTCGGGGGTGGCGTCTGCGGCCTGTTTCCCAGCCAACCGGGTGCGTTCCGAACGCCAATCGTCCCCACCATCAAGATTACCGGCGACCCCACGTTGAAACCGGAAGTCAGCTTCTTCGATTACTATGCGGGAACAGTCATTGAGGGCCGACAAACCAAGGCGGAGGCGTCAGAGGAGTTCCTGCGGGTATTCCTTGACGTCGTGTCGGGGAAACCAACAACGCAGGAGTACTCGACGTATCGTGAAGTGCTGGACATGTTCGCCAGCGGCCCCGTGATGTAACCCGACCTTACCGCTACTCACAAAGGGCCTGCCGACTTGCGTCGGCAGGCCCTTCACTCTCTTGACGTAGATGTGAGGCTAGTCTTCGATGACGATTCGCGCATCGACAGCGATAGCGCCGTCCTTGTTCGCGAACACAGGGTTGAGGTCCAGTTCCTTAATCTTCGGGTTGGCTTCCACGAAGTCTGAGACAGCGACAATCACCTTCTCAAGTGCATCGAGGTCCGCGGGTTCAGCACCCCTGAAGCCCTGGAGCATCGGGAATCCCTTGATGTCATGAATCATCTCATCCGCATCCATCTTGCTGACAGGAACGATTCTGAAAGAAACGTCCTTCAGCAACTCAACCAGGATTCCTCCCAGGCCGAACATGAGAACCGGACCGAACTGCGGGTCTTTGCTCATACCGACGATAACTTCGACGCCGGGACGAGCCATGCCCTGGACTGACACGCCATCAATCTTCGCCTCAGGATATGCCTTCAATATCGAGTCCATGATGTCGTCCCACGCCTTTTCGACGGCTGCGGCATCCTGCAAAGCGAGTTTCACGCCACCTGCATCGCTCTTGTGAACAACATCGGCAGACATGATTTTGAGGGCGACCGGAAAGCCGATTTCCTTGCTGATGGCTACGGCGTCAGCCTTGCTGACTGCAAGACGCGTGTCCACAACAGGGACGCCGCCCGCCTTGAGCATCTGCTTGGATTCGACTTCGGTGAGTACTCTTGTTGTGCTCTCTGTTTCACTTCTAGCCATGTTGGCACTACTCCTTATGATGTGTGTGGTCGGTCACTTGGAATCGCATGCAATTCTACCACCATGATACCATCCCGCGCTAAGTCGGCTCCTGTCCACGCCCACCATACGCGCTCTCCCTACCTGAGGCGCTATTGCATGATACGCTCTCACTCCATACAATCTGGCAGGCACGGCAGTATTGTGCCTCTACATTGCACGCGCAGGTTCGTGGTTTCCCACGGATGGCCCGGTGCCATCCGGTTGTTCTGATGCGAGGCTCACAGCCCCGCGAAACGAAGGAGGGAGAAGCACAATGAGCAGCGACATTCTCGCTAACTTGAAGAAGGCAATCCTCGACTATGACCCTGATGCGTCCGCCGCATCCGCACGCGCAGCTATCGATTCAGGGATAGCGCCCACGGACGTACTGGCGGTAATGACCGATGCCATACGGGAGATAGGCGAGGGGTTCAACAACGGAGACCTGTTTCTTCCGGACCTCGTGGGTGGAGCTGACGCGATGAGCGCAGCGACACCTATCATCGAGGAGGAGGTTCGCCGAATCGGTGCAAAGACAGAGAGCACCGGCACGGTAGTCATCGGCACCGTTTTTGGAGACATTCACACTATCGGCAAGACCATGGTTGCCACTCTGATGCAGGCAGAAGGATTCACCGTCCACGATATCGGCATCAACGTGGCGTCCGAGCAATTCATGGAAGCAATACGCACGTACAAGCCGGACATACTGGCTATGTCCGCGTTGATGACGATGACCGCCCCCGAACAGCGCAAGATTATCGAGGCGTTGAAGGCAGAGGGATTGCGTGACGGTATCAAGGTTATGGTCGGCGGCGGCGCACTCACACAGGAGTTCGCGGATTCTATCGGCGCAGACGGCTATGACCCCACCGCTCCCGGTGCGGCGAAGCTCGCCCGGAAACTGGTAGGGAGGTAGACAATGGGCTTCACACGTGGATTCACGAGACGCTTCCCGCCCCTCAAGCTGCTCAGTGATGAGCAGGTAGAACAGATTCATCGGGGAATGCTGCAGGTTCTCTGGACCACCGGTGTGCACATCGAGCACGAGCGCGCACTCAAGCTGTTCGAACAGAACGGCTGCAAAGTGGATCATGACGACATGCGCGTACGGATTCCACCCGCGCTGGTGGAAGAGTGCCTGCGCAATGCGCCGAGCAGTTTTCCGGCCCCCGCCCGTGACCCTTCCAGGACTCTCATGATTGGAGGCAATAACCTTGCTCTCGCGGTGGCACCCGGCCACAAGACAGTCGATTCCACCACATGGGAGCCGCGTGAGGCAACCCGCAAGGAGAATTACGACGCGGTACGCGTACTCGATGCGCTGCCGACCGTCCATTTCTTCTCACCCTACACGCCCTACTTCGGTTTCCAGGGTGTTCCGGCCTGCATGGCCATGCCTGAAAGCCTGGCAGCCCGGATACGGAACTCGTCCAAGTTCCAGTGCGTGGGCTTCTCCAACGATTCCGAGGTGTTCGCTATCGAGATGGCGAAAGCGGTGGGAATAGAGATACTTGGCACATGCGCATGGGCGCCGCCGCTCGCGTTGTACCGCGATGCGGTCGAGTCAACCTTCCGCATCGTCGAAGCCGGTTTCTGCCTCAGGGTGGTCGGCGGCCAGGTGATGGGCGGAACCTCCCCCGCATCCATTGCAGGGGCCATTGTGACCAACAATGCCGAAGTGATTGCAGGACTGGTGCTCGCCCAGCTTATCCGGCCCGGCACCCGTGTGCTGTGCAAGGACTTCACCGCACCGATGAACATGAGTTCAGGCGCACCCGCCTTCGGCGGCATTGAGATAGCACTCCACAATGCAGCAACGAGCCAGTTGTTCCAACGGTACGGCGTGCCGCTCGACAACACGACCGCCTACCCCAACTCCAAGCTGCCCGACTACCAGTCAGCCACGGAGAAAGCATTCCGCGTCATGTCGGCGGGAATCTCCGGCGGCAACACCATGCTCTTCCACGGCAGCGTCCATGGAGAACTGACGCATCATCCCATACAGGCCATCCTGGATGATGACATGGCCGGCATGATAGGCCGGTTCATGGAGGGCGTGGAAGTGTCTACCGAATCGCTCGCAATCGACCTCATCGAGAAGGTCGGCCCTGTTCCCGGCCACTTCATGAACGCCGCCCATACCCGCAAATGGTGGAAGCAGGAGCAGTTCGTGCCAAAAACGTCGGACAGGCTCACGTACCCCGAATGGCAGACCTCAGGCAAGAAGACCTGCCTCGACTACGCGAGAGCGCGAATGGACGACCTGCTGGCAACGCACAAGCCGATGCCCCTGACATCTTCACAGGAGGAAGCTGTCGAGCGCGTGCTGGAAGAGGCACGGACGTATTACCTCAAGAAGGAACTCATCACCAGTGATGAGATGCGCCAGTACAGGGAGAGCATGAAATCGCCCAACTACCCGTTTGAATAGAAGACCCTGTGTGCAGAAAGCCGCACATCCGGAGGAACGATGGCACTTGAGGGCTACACAAGGAACTTCCCTGCGCTCCAGATTCTGACCGAGGAGCAGATGGAGGAAATCCATCGCGGCACCCTGCGCGTACTGTGGACCACCGGCGTCCTCATGGAACACATGGGGGCACTCAAGACGCTCGAACAGAACGGCTGCAAGGTCGACTACGACGAGATGCGCGTGCGGTTTCCCGCAGGTCTCGTCGAAGAGGCGTTGCGGCGGTGTCCCAGCTCGTTCCACGTCAAGACCAGGGACCCCTCGAAGAGCCTCATGATAGGCGGCAACACGCTCTACATGCTGCCCTTCCCGGGACAGCAGACCATTGACCTTGATACCTACGAGCCACTCACGCCCACCCGAAAGGATTTCTACGATGGAGTGAAGGTCCTGGATGCCCTGCCTTCAGTGCACGGGCTGTGGAGCTACACCCCTTACTTCGGCTTTGAGGGCGTTCCACCAAGCATGTGCCTGCTGGAATCCATGGCGGGCAAGATTCGGAACTCCGGCAAGTTCCTCACGGAGGGCTATTCCAAGGGGAGTGAGGAGTACTGCATACGAATGGCGCAGGCCGTTGATGCGGAACTCTGCGTCCCATGCCTCCTGTCCCCCCCACTCACCTACTACGGCGATGCCATCGACGCAGCGCTCCACGGGGCCGAAGCGGGATTCCCGGTTCGCATCTCGGAGGGTGCCGTGTTCGGTGGAACAGCGCCCGCCAGTCTTGCAGGCGCCCTCGTCTCCGCGTGTGCGAACCTGATTGCACCCATCGTGCTCTTGCAGCTTCACAGGCCGGGTACGCGAATATTCCTGAACGATTTTACCTTCCCGCAGAACATGACAAACGGTGCACCCGGTTTCGGCAACATAGCCGTCTCATTGCACGCCGCCGCGTTCAACCAGATATGGCGTCGCTATGGCGTGCCGGTCTGCAACGGCGCTGCCGTTCCTGCATCGAAGCGTATCGACTTTCAGAGCGGCTACGAGCGCGCCATGAGCACCACGATTTTCGCAATGTCTGGAGCAAGCTTCATTCTGCTCCACGGAGGTGTCGCAGCCGAGTTGACGCACCATCCGCTGCAGGCCATCCTCGACGATGACATCGCCGGAATGGTGGGCAGGTTCCTGAAGGGCATCGACGTGAATGAAGAGAGCCTCGCGCTCGACCTCATAGAGGAGGTGGGCCCTGTTCCCGGACACTTCCTCAACAAGCCGCACACCCGCAAATGGTGGCGAGGTGAGCAATACCTCCCCGCGTCGGCTGACAGTCTCACATATCCCGAGTGGCTCGCCAAGGGCAAGCTGAGTTGTCTCGACTACGGGCGAGCACGTCTCGACGATATCCTGTCGAACCACGTACCTCCGCCGTTGACTGCCTCACAGGAGACAGAGATAGAACGCATCCTGGAAGAAGCCCGGAACTACTATCAGAAGCAGGGGCTCATCTCAGATACGGAGATGGCGACGTATCGACAGGGCATGAAATCGTCCCGCTACCCGTACGAGTAGGCACTACGTAGGAGCGGTGTTACACTGCGCCGCTGCCAGCGACGTGGTGTCGTTCGCTGAAGGAGAGAAGCATGGCAATGAAAGGCTTTGTCCGGAACTTCCCGCCATTGAACATACTCAGCGAAGAGGATATCGAGTCCGTGCATCGCGGCATGCTCCGTGTCTTGTCCACGACAGGTGTGCGACTGGAACATGAACGTTCGCTGCGCGCACTGGAGTCTGCCGGCTGCAAGGTAGACTACGGGCAGAACCGCGTGTACATACCACCGGCACTTGTGGAGCAATCCATCAGGCTCGCGCCAAGCAGCTTTCCGCTTCGCGCACGTGACCCTGACAACAGCCTCATGATGGGAGGCAACACTCTCTACTTCGCACCCGCGCCCGGCCAGAACACCGTGGACCTGGATACGTGGGAGCCGCGACCCGCAACACGGCAGGAATACTACGAGGCAGTACGGGTACTGGACTACCTGCCCACACTGCATTTCTTCACCACGTACACTCCCTACTTCGGCTATTCGGGCGTTCCTCCGTGCATGAGCATGCTGGAGAGCCTCGCCGCACGCGTGCGCAATTCTTCGAAGGCCGTCGTCGTTGGACACTCCCACGGTTCGGAGAAGTTCGCCATTCAGATTGCGGAGGCCCTCGGCATCGAGGTGATTGGCACCTGCACGGCTTCGCCCCCTCTCACCTACTTCGAGGACGCGCTTGAGTCAGCCTTCCACCTTGCCGAAGCCGGTATGGCCGTTCGTATCGTGGGTGCGCCGGTCATGGGCGCGTCAGCACCGGCCACACTCGCAGGCAGCCTGATAAGCAACCTCGTCGAGGTAATGGCCGCGCTCGTGCTCGTGCAGGTCATCAAGCCGGGCACGCGCGTGATGGTGCTTGATTTCGCCATGCCGATGAACATGAGCACCGGTGCGCCGGCGTTCGGCAACGTTGCCGTATGCCTCCATATCTCTGCCTTCAATCAGATGTTCCGTCACTACGGTATCCCCACGTACAATGCGGATGGATACCCCGGCTCGAAGAAGCCCGACTATCAGTCGGCCTACGAGAAGTCGTTCCGCGCCATCTTCACGGCTCTCTCCGGCGGCAGCTCGCGCCCGCTCCACGGCGGCGTCTACGGCGAGTTGAGCCACCACCCGTTGCAGGCGGTACTGGACGATGACATCGCCGGAATGGTGGGTAGATACATCGAAGGCATGACGGTCAACGATGAGACGATGGCACTCGACCTGATAGAACAGATCGGCCCGATACCCGGTCACTTCCTGGGACAGGCACACACCCGGAAGTGGTGGCGTGGCGAGCAGTACCTGCCGCACGTCGCCGATACCCTCACCTACCCCGAATGGAAGAACCAGGGAAAGAAGGACTGCGTCGACTACGCCCGTGAGCGCATGGAGGAGATAATCAGAACCCACAAGCCACTGGCGCTCACGCCGGTCCAGGACAGTGATGTTGAACGGATTCTTGAGGATGCCCGCATGCACTACCAGAAGCTGGGGCAGATATCCACGGCCGAGTTTGACGCGTACAGGGCGGCCATTCGTTCGACAGACTAGTCCCCGCCTGATGACACTACGACAGAGGAGCAACAACACATGGATTTTGAACTGAACGGAGTTGAGCTGGACGTTATCAAGACGGCCCATGATTTCGCGGAGTCGAGAGTCAGGCCGCGCGCGCGAGACATAGACGAACAGGACAAGTTCCCCTCAGACCTCGCCGCTGAGATGGGGCGACTCGGCCTGTTCGGCCTGCACATGCCCGAGGAGTACGGCGGCACGAATCTTGGCTACAAGGCGTACGTGCTTGCCATAGAGGAACTGTGCAGCGTGTCTATGACGGTTGGCGCCATCATGGCCATCAATGCCCTTGCGCAGGAGTGCCTTGTCAGGTTCGGCACTGACGCACAGAAGAAGAGGTTCCTTCCCCCGCTGGTCGCCGGAGAATCGCTGAGTACCTTCGCTTTCACCGAGGGACAGACTGGGAGCGACCCTCGCGCAATCACGACTGTAGCAGTCCTTGATGACGATGATTATGTCCTCTCTGGCGAGAAGACCTTCGCCTCCCTCGCACATTCTGCATCCGTGGCAATCATCTTCGCGAAGGATGATACCGGCAAGGTGAGTGCATTCCTCGTCGACCCGAAATCGGAGGGATTCATCATCGAGAAGGAGATTGAGATGCTCGGAGTCCGCGGCGAGGACGTCTGCCCCGTGATGCTGGACCACGTTCGCGTTCCCCGTGAGAACCTCCTTGGCGAGGCAGGCAAGGGCTACGGCGTGCTGCTCACCGCCATCAACGTCGGTCAACTCGGCATATCTGCGGAAGCGGTCGGCATCGCAAGGGGAGCACTTGCCATGTCGCTCAGCTACGCGAAGGACCGGATGGTCAAGGACAAGCCGATGACGGACCTTCCGACCACGCAATCGCTCCTGGGTGAGATGGCGGCACGAACCGAGGCGGCACGGTGGCTCACCTACCGCACGGCCGACCTGAAGGACCACAACCGGCTTACCGGCAAGCACGCATCCATGGCGAAGCTGTTCGCGTCACAGGCTGCGAACGATGTGGTGGACATGGCGATGCAGATTCACGGCTCGTACGGCTACACGAAGGAACTGGAGATTGAGCGTCTCTACCGCGACGCCAAGGTGACGCAGATATATGAGGTAGTCTCCGAAGTACAACGCCTCATCATCGGCGCGACCCTCGCCCACGAATCCTGAGCGCGAATCTCTCCTGTGCACCATGACGCCCGACTCGCGTGCCGGGCGGTCAGACCCCGGTTTGACCGTACCCCGCCACGACTGGCAAAGTATGTGAGCCATGGCCACGTTGCCGCACGGAACACCACCCCTGGAGGCAAACCCAGGCTGACACTCACGCAGACATTGCGATTGCATTTGACCATGACTATGGAGGAAGCATGAATACGCTCTTCGGGACTCCGTATCTGATTGAACTCCTGACTCCGAAACAGGACGACGCCGACTTCGAAGCACGGTTGGAAGTTTTTGCAGAACGCTACCAGCGCATTCTCGACGCGGGCGCGGTAGTCTCCATTCCGGACAATCCCATGGGGAATGTGCACTTCACCGCGCTGGAAGTGATGGACTTTCTGGAACTGCCCATGGACCCTGAACGCACGCTTCTGCACCTCAATAGTTTTCATCTCAAGAGCGACATGGACGCCTTTCTGCGTACCGCGGCCGACCGTGGACTCCACAAACTGCTGGTCATCAGCGGTGATGGAGGGCCTCGCCTTCCCCGGCTGGAGCCAGCTGATATCCGGGTAGAAGACAAGACCGTCACATCCATCGTGCTGCTTGGCTACATCGAACGTGAGTACCCCGGGGTGTTCACCTGCGGCGTCGCCTTCAACCAGTATGAGCCGCCGGAGCATGAGTTGGAGAGGCTCAGGTGGAAGATTGACGCGGGTGCGCGCTTCGCCATCACACAGCCTGTCCTCGGCAATGACCCGACCGTGGCTTCACTGGTCGATTTCGAGATTCCGATCTTCGCCGGTGCCTGGATGTCCAAGCGCATCGACCTGTTGATGCAGTGCGTGGATCGTGAGCCGGAGCCAGACATGGTCTACAGCCCGGATGAGAACCTTGCGCTGCTGGACCGCACCTACCCCGAGTTCGGCTTGTACCTGGCGCTGCTTGGATTCAAGCGTGACTGGGCAGGACTGTTCACCAGGATGGGATAGTACGCCCGCCACGGGAAGCACACGCTCTCCGTGTCACACCTGTCAATGCGGTATAATCGCCCGAGACGCCATTGCGGGAAGGAGACCTCATGACCGAACGCGCCGTATCGGACACAGCGAATCAGCAGGACACCCTCCACATAGAGTTCGAACCAGTGGGCCGCAGGGGTAGATGCCCAAGAGGGATGACCCTGCTGCAGTGCGCGCAGCAACTGGGAGTGTCACTGTCTGCTGTCTGCAACGGAAACGGTACCTGCGGGCGATGCAGGGTGGTTCTCTCCAGCGGAACGCTCTCTCCAGCGACGTCGTCCGAGCATCTTCAGTTGACCGACAAGCAACTTACTGACGGCATCCGCCTCGCCTGCCAGGCCATACCCGAAACTGACTGTATCATTCACATACCGCCGGAATCCCTCACAACGATACAGCGCACACAGGTTGAAGGGCTTCAGGCGATTCAGAGGGACGACCCTCCGGTCGTCACCCACAAAGTCCCTGTGATTGCTCCATCTCTGTCCGACGTCGAAGGCGATGTCGACCGTGTCACCCGCACGCTCGCAAAACTGCACGGCGTCGCCTGCGAGACCGCTGACCTGGAAGTGATACGCGCAACACCCTCCATGTTGAGAGAAAACGATTGGACGGTGTCCGCATCCACCCGTGGCAAAGAGCTCATAGCCGTTGGCCCCTGGCCGAGCAACACGCTCGGGCTGGCAGTGGATCTGGGGACCACTAAGATTGCGGCCTATCTTCTGGACATGGCTACAGGAGAGACCCTCGGCATGCTGGGAGCCATGAACCCGCAGATACGCTTTGGCGAGGATGTGGTAACCCGCATGGCCCACGCACTCACATCACCATCAGGAGCGGAAGACCTCTCATCCGCCGCGATAGGCGCACTCAACGACATGGTGACGCAATTGACGCAGGAGAGTGGCACTGACCCTGCCCGAATCGTTGAGGCGGTCGTGGTCGGCAACACCGCCATGCACCACCTCCTGGCCGGACTTCCCGTGGCGCAATTGTCACGTGCCCCCTACGTACCCGCATTCAGGGAGTCGATGGACATCAAGGCCCGCGAACTCGGGCTCCACATCGCACCTGGCGCATACGCCCACCTGTTGCCGAACATCGCCGGCTTCGTGGGAGGAGACCATGTCGCGATGCTGCTTGCGACACAGGTGGCAAACGCGACCGCACCGGTGCTTGCAATCGACATCGGCACCAATACGGAAGTGTGCCTCGCAGCCCACGGACACCTGACCAGCGCATCCTGTGCCTCCGGCCCTGCCTTTGAGGGGGGACACATACGCGACGGCATGCGCGCTGCCCCGGGCGCCATCGAACACATCGATATCGAGGACGGCAAGGTCCTGCTGCAGGTCATCGACGATGCGGAGCCGGTTGGACTCTGTGGCTCAGGGATACTCGATGGACTGGCGACACTGCTGCGGCACGGCATCGTGGACCGGATGGGACGGTTCAACAAGAATGCCCCAGGGGTGCAGATTATCGACGGCAAGCCCGAATTCGTCCTCGTTCCTTCGGAGCAACGCAACGGCAAGCCCGCCCTTGGGCTGACACAGCAGGACGTACGTCAACTGCAGCTTGCCAAGGCAGCCATAGAAACGGGCATCCAGGCTCTCCTCGCACACGCTTCCCTGGCGCAGGACGAGCTCTCATCTGTCATTGTGGCAGGTGCATTCGGCACGTATATCGACCTCACAAGTGCAATTGCGATAGGCATGGTGCCGTCACTCCCGCTTGAGAGGTTTAGCCAGGTCGGCAACGCAGCCGGCACCGGGGCCAAGATGGCCCTCTCGTCCATCTCCATGAGAAACGAAGCACGGTCCATCGCCCGTGCCACAGGCTACGTCGAGCTCGCGACGTCGCCCGATTTCATGAAGCGATTCGTCGAAAGCACGTATCTTGAACCCTTTCCACAGAACGGAGGTTAACGGCATGGAAACGAAGCTCTCAAGTCGCACCAGGGAAGTCATCATCAGCCATGAGGGTCCCACGATTCTCATCGGAGAGCGTATCAACCCGACGGGAAAGAAGAAGCTTCAGGCAGCATTGCTGGAGGGCAGTCTCGACCTGGTGAGGCAGGAAGCCATCGACCAGGTGGCGGCGGGTGCCGATGTCCTGGACGTCAATGTAGGTGCCTCAGGCGTCGATGAAGTCAGCCTTCTGCCTCAAGCGATTCTGGCTGTGATGGAAGTGGTGGACGTGCCCCTCTGCATAGACAGCAGCAACCCGAGGGCCATAGAGGCGGCGCTTGCCGTCTACGAAGGACGCCCGCTCGTGAACTCCGTGACCGCAGACGAGGCCTCGCTGAGCGACGTACTCGCCCTCATCAAGAAGCACGATGCAGCCGTCATCGGGCTCACCATGGACGAGAAAGGCATCCCTCCTGAGGCTTCCCGCCGAATCGAGCTTGCCAGGAAGATAGTGGAACGGGCGGAGCGCATGGGCATCCCACGGGAAGACGTGGTTATCGACTGCCTCAACATGCCGGCGGCGGCCAACGCGGCGGGACCGCTGGCACTCGTGGAGGCGATAGCTGCGGTCAAGAGCCAACTCGGCGTGAACATGACCCTCGGCGCCAGCAACATCTCATTCGGCCTGCCGGACAGGACCCTTCTCAACGGCACGTTTCTCGCTGTGGCGATTCAACTCGGCGTCAACTGCCCGGTGGTGGACGTTGCCAAAGTCCGGCAGTATGCACTTGCCACCGATGCACTGTTCGGCCGTGACTCGTACATGAGGCGCTACATCAAGGACTTCAGGCAACGTCAGAAGCAAGGCCAGCAGCCCGCATAATCAACGGGCATGACAGAGTAGTCCGTCCCTCAGGACACAGGGGAAACGGACGGGGGCGGGGACACCGACACCACAGGCGGGTCGAGTCGGACAACGGGGGTGAAGGGCATGAAGGACGCGCACGACATGACGGGGATGGAAGGGATGAAGGGGATGAGCGAGCGCGAGCATCA
>JAFGFT010000055.1 GCA_016930935.1 Dehalococcoidia bacterium
ACCTCTGGTGTGCCAGTTGTTCCGCCAGGAGCAGCGCTGGGTAGCTATGTCTGGATGGGATAAGCGCTGAAAGCATCTAAGTGCGAAACCCACCTCAAGATGAGATCTCCCACTGGGTTAACCAGGTAAGGTCGCAGGAAGACTACCTGTTTGATAGGCGGCGTGTGTACGCACAGTAATGTGTTTAGCTAAGCCGTACTAATGACCGAGGCCTTGACCTATATCAAGTCGGACACAAAACGTTCAGTTTCGGTAGCGCAACTGCGCACCCATCGCGGGGTAGAGCAGTGGAAGCTCGTCGGGCTCATAACCCGGAGGCCGTTGGTTCGAATCCAACCCCCGCTACCACTAATTCGCGTCTTCTAAGGGACACAGGAAACTGTGTCCCTTTTTGTCGTATTCTTGGGGCCCGGGCATGCGTTGGGGGGCGAGGGCTGGCGCTTGAGTTGATTGAAGGTGGTCTCGCGGTTTCTGTGTGTGTATCGAACGTTGTGGGCCACGAACGCTTGCGATTGCAGCGTGTGCGCGTGAAGTCCTACATCCTGCGTGAGACCAGGATGCTCACGGGGAACCGCGCGAACACGTCCGCGAGGCGCAGCCTGCCTGCCTTCGCCGTGATGTGTAAGCCGGTGAATGCATCCTCGTAGATCTGAGGGAACCCGTGCGGCACTCTGAGGCTGTCACTGCTCCAGACGTCGCTGCCCAGAGGGAGATGACAGTTGCCGGCTACAGTCCTGCTTCTCAATGGCACGACGACCGCGATGTGGGTTCCCCTGTGATTTCGCATGAATGCGCACACCTGGTCCCGCCGTGCTCCATCCGCATGAAGGGGGACGTAGTCGCCCTTCTGGAATACGTCGGCCTGTGTGGCTCTCAGATGCAATGCCCGTGCAGTGACGTATAACTTGGCTCTTGCATCTGGCCAGTTGTCCGTAAGTCTCGAAACCTCCGAGAGAGGGTCGCTTTCACAGGCGGCTACCTCGCGCAGAAGGGATTCCCGCTCAAGGTAGTCGACCTGGCGGCGGTTGTCCGGGTCCACCAGACTCAGGTCCAGTAGTTCCGTGCCCTGGTAGAAGTCGGGAAGCCCAGGGCAGGTGGTCTTGAGCAGCACCTGTGCGATGGAGTTCACCAGACCATGGAAGCGGAGCGTGGCGATGACCGGGCCGAAGCACTCGTGGAAACGCGGCGCACCCTCTCCCTCGAGGATAAACCCGATGAGTTCGGCGAGCGCACTCTCGTAGTCCTCAGATGGCTCCAGCCAGGAGGAATGCGTCTTCGCCTCACGAGCCACCTTGACCATATACTCGATGAGACGGTCTGCGTAGCTGCGCATGTCGTTCGACTCAGGCCATGCGCCGACGATGGTCTGAAGCAGGAACAGGTGCGTCGCGGTGTCGATGCGCCCGACGAGCCTCCCTGTGGCCTCTTCTTGTTTGAGCGATAGAATCCAACGGTTGACTGCAGTATTCCAATCCCCGGGTATCTCCGAAAGCACCGCGAGTCGCGCACGGACATCCTCTCCTCGCTTCGTGTCGTGGGTGGCCGTGCAGTTCATTGTGTGTGGCCACAGGCGCAGACGCTCCGCGTTCCAGCAGTGGAAGTCAGCGACTGAGGTTCCATGGAGGGTGTGGTCGCCCCCGACATCGTTCAAAGCGAGGAGGACACTGTCCTGGTACAGGGTGGTGTCCTCGAATCCCTTCGCCATCGCAGCGCCGGTGAGCTGTTGCCATCGCAGCAGATGCGTGCGCATCGCGCGGCGCACGGGAGCGGGAGCGCTGTCGGGTATGTCCAGTGTCAGCGCGCGACGGATCACATCACCCGCAAGCGGATACTTCAGAGCCGCCGGCTGCTTCGCGGCCATGCCGAGAGCCGACTCGATGTAACCCTGGTCCGCTGTTGATAGCCCTCCGCTACCTGAGTAGTACGTGCGATAGACGGGTAGAAAGGCAGTTGCATCTGCAATCGCGCCAACCAGCTGGCGGGCAGAGATGTTCGATGAGGGGTAGAGCCACTGTGCCACAGGGGCAAGCCTGTTCGCCAACCGTGAGAGGTCGGAGCGGAAGAGCTGCGTCAGCACCTTTCGTTTGTTGGCATATGTCAACTTCAGTCTTGTTGTGCGGGTCCTGGTTGTTTTTCGGTGTTGTCGCTGCATATCTGCCAGCCCCAACGGGGCGATGAAGAGGCCAATGCCTTGAGTGAGGAATTCGTAGCCTGTGGTGCCGTCCACACTCCAATCTGTGGGGAGCGCTTCATCTCCGCTCAGTATCTTCTCGACGATGATGTAGGGTGTATGCAGTGTGCTGTCCTCAAGGGAGGAAGTCCTGATTCTGCGGAGTCTCTTGAGGTACTGTAATGGTTGACGCAATCCATCGACATGGTCCACGCGGAATCCGCACACCACTCTGGACCGGGCGAGCTCGGGCAGTATTCCGTGCCTGTACTCGAATACTCGTTCATCTTCCATGCGCACGCCCGCGAGGTCGTTGATGTCGAAGAATCGGCGATAGTTGACGGTGTGTCGTCCTTGTCTCCAGTGCTCCAGTACGTAGCATTGTTCCTGCAGCAGGCGACTTATCTGTTGGCCGGGCAGGTTGTGCGCCAGCTCGCGCACGAGAATGTGCAGGTTGCGGTAGTTGGCTGCTGCACTCTGGCTCGCAACGATATCGAGCAGCCCTGTCTTCATTTCATTGCACAACGAGTACTGCACGTCTGGGGTGGTTCCCGGCATGTCGTCTACCGCGAGCAGTGTTGGTAGCGAGCGAATCAGGCTGAGGAGTGGTTCGGGGATGGCGCCGGAGGGTAAGTCCAGGAGAGGCGCCATGATAAGGCGATACGAACGTACGTTGAGCGGAAGCTCCAGCGTGCCATATCTGCAGACCAGCCCGGATTCCGTAAGGTCGGCCGTGATTTTGCCTTCGGCAATGGCTTCGGTAAGGGAGGTGGTCAGCACGGGCAGCAGGACTCGATTCCTGAGTCGTGTCGCTGTTGGTTCCCAGTCGATGTCGAACATGTCGGCCCACGGGGATACCCTCCCGTGCTCCAGTATGTCTCTCCACCAGGGATTCCCGATTGAGGCCGCCATGTGGTTGGGTACGATGTCCAGGAGAATTGAGAGCCCGTGTTCGCGCGCACTTGCGCAGAGCGCCTTCCAGCCTCTCTCTCCCCCCAGTTCTCCGCTCAGCCGCGTGGCGTCAGTCGTGTCATATCCGTGAGTGCTACCCTCACGGGCTTGGAGCACGGGCGAACAGTACAGTGTGGATATGCCGAGGGCAGCAAGGTATGGAGCAATCCGTGCCGCGCCCTCGAATCCGAAATCACGGCACAACTGCACTCGATAGGTTGCCCTTGGAGTGCTGCTGGGCATGTTACTCCGTGCGCACGCTCAGATGCTCTCCGAGGGTATCGAACTGCTGCAACCAACTGGTTGCGGCCTCGTCTCCTCCGTCTGCCCGAACCTTGCGCTCCTGACGAACGGTAGGAAGCATGCGGTAGTAGGGAGTCTGCACTTCACCAAGGTCTACAGGGAATGGAAGAGCGTGGCTCATGTCAACAGCGGCCGTGAGTGCGGACAGCAGGTTCGTATCATCCGGATTATCGGACAGCGTGCGTATCATCCGCCCAAGAGCTTTCTGAAGCAGATATCCGTGCCCTTCCAGGTCCAGTTCGGAACCCCACGTGTGTGCATCTATCACGAGTGTCTCAATGCGTGCACCGTCGAGTGTGTCGGCGTCGATGACACGGCGCAGGTCAGTGTTGATGATGAACTCCGCGGCGTCCTTGAATGCCTTTGGCAAAGGGTTGCCCATCTCGGTCAGATAGCGCATGGGCGGAAAGTGATGCTCATACAGTTGCCTGAACACCTGTTCGATGTCGGAGAGGGTGGACTCAAGGATGTGCGACATTACCTTTCGCTGCTCATCCTTGAATAGGGACTTGAGGGAGTATGTTGAGCTGCCGAAGTGGCGGTCAAGACTCCTGATGACCTCCGCAAAGTCTGCCGATGCGAAGGTTGCGCTCAGGTCTTGTTTCATCTGTGCGTATTCCGTATCGCTCTGATAGGTGCGAACGCCCGCATTGAGCGAGTGCTCACCGAAGTAGAGGACTCCGAAAGTGAACACACCTGATTCCGTGGTTATCTCCGAACTCAGATTCACTCTCCCCATCGTGAGGCGCGCCTTGCCCATTTCGGCTGTCTCAATGTCCTCCACGGTTGCCGGATAGCAGAACATCCTCACCTCATCTTCATACGACTCGAACTGCGAACTGATGGCGAAGTGCGCGGCTACTGACGTGAGGTCGACCATCGCCGGCTTCACGAACCGTTCGTAGATACGCTTTCCATCTCCCTGTTCCTTCAGGTTACTTCGAGCTTCAGCAAGCAGTGCGAGGAACTTGCCTTCGATGTCGTCCCCGAACAGTTCCTGCCCGAGTTGTGCCACGCGCCCTGCGTACTGCATCACCTGGACGGTCTCTATGCCGGATAGCTCGTCAAAGAACCAACCGCAACTTGTGTACATCAGCATCGCATGGCGCTGGAGCTCCATCAATTTCAGGAACTTGATGCGTTCTCCCGCGTCCAGCACGTGGTGTGCGTGTTGACCGAGGAAGGCATCGACGGTTTCGACAGACCTGTCGAGGATTATGCGTATGTAGTCATCGCGTGCAGCCCATGGATCGTTGAGGTAGCGTCGCGCCTTCTCCTCGTAGAGGGGGGCCACGGCATCCCGCAACCAGTCGAGCGCCGTGCGAAGAGGCGCACGCCATTCCTGATTCCAGTCCGCATGGCCACCGGAGTTGCAGCCGCAGTCACTTCGCCACCGCTCAATGCCGTGGATACAACTCCAGGAGCTGTTCTCGGCAATCTCAACCTCATGGACGGGTGGGTGCTGTTCCAGGTACTCCCCGTAGTTTGTGATGCGGGCAAGGCCGTTGGCCTCGATATGGTCAAGGGCATAGGCGAGAGCCATGTCACCGAAGCGATGATGATGTCCGAATGTCTCTCCATCGACTGCGATGTGAACGAGTTGAGGCGAACCCTGACTGTCCACAAATGCTCCCGTCAATCTTCCTGCGAGCGCCTCTCCGCTCGACAGAATCCCCTCGAACGCAATCGCCTTGGCGATGGGACCGTCGTAGAAGAAGACAGCGATGCTGCGGCCAGACGGCAGATTCTGCACGTATGGATGCCTGGGGTCTACCTTCTCTCCCATGACGTCGCTCCACTCGGCGTCACCGATGCGTCGCACTCGCGCCGCCTGGCGCGGCGCCAGTATTGTGAACGTGATGCCATGCTCCGCCAGTATATCGAGGGTCTCGATGTCCACTGCCGTTTCAGGTAGCCACATGCCCTCGGGAGCATGCCCGAACCTGTGCTGGAAGTCTGCGATGCCCCATCGGACCTGGGTGACCCTGTCCCTGCGGTTTGCGAGCGGCATTATCATGTGGTTGTAGGCCTGCGCGATAGCGGAGCCGTGTCCGGAGAACCTCTCCAGGCTCTCGCGGTCGGCTGCCTGAATCGCTTCATAGGTCGAAGGCAGGCTCCTTTCAAGCCACGAGAGCAGCGTGGGGCCGAAGTTGAAACTCATACGAGAATAGTTGCTGACTATCTTCGTGATGTAGCCCTCGCCGTCAAGTATTCGCGATTCGGCGTTGGGCGTGTAGCATTCCGCACCGATGCGCTCATTCCAATCGTGGTATGGATAGGCCGAATCCTGAATTTCAATCTGTTCCAGCCACGCGTTCTCCCGTGGGGGCTGGTAGAAATGACCGTGCACACATATGTGGTTTTCCATGCTGTCCATCACTCCGCTCGTCTGAATAGTAGTACTGCTGATTGTGGGTCAATCCGCAGCCCGGGATTGCTGTCCACAGTTATCTGGTCGGGCCTTGTGCTGTCCGGCCCCCCCCACCTGGAATCGGATGAATCGAGAAGTTTCGTCCACTGTCCCCTCAGGCACTCATGGGAGACTTCCATATCGTGTTGGCTGAAGTTGAGAATGAGGACTACCTCGTCCCCGTCATGTTCACGTTGCAGCAGGAGAGTCCGTCCCTCTTGCGACTCCGTTGAGGCTGTCGAGGAGACTCTCTTGTGGAGCGCAGGCACGGTCCGTCGAAGACTGAGCAGTTCCCTGTATAGCTCGAGAAGCGTCCCGTGGTAATCCGTCGTCCTTTCATTCCAGTCCAGCTTCGCACTGAGAAAGGTGCTGTTATCCTGGGGGTCCGGGACGGTTCCCTTCCATCCGAATGCTGAGAACTCTGCGCTGCGTCCCTTTCTGACAGCCTCTACAAGTGCAGGGTCGGAGTGACTCACGAAGTAGGGGAACGGCGCAGTCTCGCCGTATTCCTCGCCCATGAAGATGAGCGGGATGTGCGGTGATAGTATGGTGCAGGCGGCGGCCAGCTTGAGAGATTCGAAGGATACAATCGTGCTCAGACGGTCCCCAATAGCCCTGTTGCCGATCTGGTCGTGGTTCTGTGAGCAGCCGACGAACTGGTGTGGGAAGAGGTCTGAGGAGGGGGCGCCGTGCCGTCTCTGCCGGTACTGCGAATAGTGTCCCGCGTAGACAAAACCGTCTCTGAAGGCCCGCTCCAGTTGTTCAATCGAACCGAAGTCTACGTAGTACCCCGTTTGCTCTCCTGTCAGGAGTACATGCAGCGAGTGGTGGAAATCATCGTTCCACTGTGCATCTATGCCGATGCCGCCATTCTCGGGGCGGCGAAGCAGTCGCGGGTCATTGAGGTCGTTCTCACCGATAAGGTACATATGCCTGCCCGTCTTGCTGCTCTCATGCGCCACCCTCGCGGCAAGTTCAGCCAGGAAGGGGCGTGCTGACATGTCCATGATTGCGTGCAGTGCATCGAGGCGCAACGCGTCGAAATGGAACTCACGCAGCCAGCAGGCGGCGTTCTCGATGAAGAAATGCCTCACTTCATCGCTTCCGGGTCCATCAAAGTTCATCGCCCCGCCCCAGGGTGTGTGGTAGCGCTCGGTGAAATAGGGGCCGAACCTTCCGGCATAGTTGCCTTCAGGCCCGAAATGGTTGTAGACAACGTCGAGTATCACTGCGAGTCCTTCGCTGTGGCATGCGTCAATCAGGCACTTCAGCGCCGCGGGACCACCGTAACTGTTGTGTACCGCGTAGGGGTAGGCGCCGTCGTAGCCCCAGTTGCGTTCTCCCGGAAACTGCGCCACCGGCATCAACTCCACTGCCGTGATGCCGAGTGCCTTGAGGTCAGAGAGCCTGCATGCGACGGCATCGAAGGTACCCTCAGGGGTAAATGTTCCGGTGTGCAACTCGTAGATGACGTAGTCTTCCAGCGGTATTCCCTTCCACTGATCGTCCGTCCACGGAAACTCGGTGCTACAGACCTCGGACGGCCCGTGCACGCCTTCGGGCTGATATCTGGAGGCGGGGTCAGGAAGGGCGCCGTCACCATCGAGAACGTACTTGTAGCGCATTCCTGGCCGCACTCCGTGAATATCGCCACTGTGGTAGCCGTGGCTGCCAGGTTGCAGGAGTCGAAGTGAGCCGGCGTCCGTGAAGAGTTGGACGTCAACACGTTCGGCATTGGGCGCCCATACGTTGAATCTACAGACACCGTCGCCGAGGTACACGGCTCCAGGGAGTACGGTCATGTCGTTAGTCCTTCATCTGTGACCGCATAAAGACCGCAGAGAGAGGCGGGAGAGTCATCCGTAACGAGAAAGGGCGTCCGTGAGAGGCAGAACGAGCTGCTTCGACTGCGTCTCCGTTATCCACTCCGCTGCCGCCGTACGCGAGCTCGTCACTGTTGAGAAGCACCTGCCATCGGCCACCCCGGGGGACCCCGAGAACGTAGTCATGACGTACCACAGGCGTGAAGTTGCAGACGACCAGGACAATATCGTTGCCGCTGCGGTTCTTCCTGAGAAACGCCAGTGTGCTCTGTTCTGTGTCATCCGCGCTGACCCATTCGAAGCCCGCAGGCTCACAGTCCAGTTCATGCAGCGCGGGAACCGTACGGTAGGCCTCGTTCAATCTGGACACCCATGTTCGTATCTGCTGATGCCGGTCGTAGTCCAGAAGGTGCCAGTCTACACTTCCGTCGTGATTCCACTCGCTCCATTGCGCAATTTCGCCGCCCATGAAGAGCAGCTTCTTTCCTGACATGCCGTGCATGTAGCCGAACATCGCCCTCAGATTCGCGAACTTCTGCCAGTCATCCCCCGACATCTTTCCGATGAGGGAGGCCTTTCCATGAACCACTTCATCATGCGAGAGTGGCAGTACGAAATTCTCGCTGAATCCGTAGAGCATTCTGAACGTCAGCATCCTGTGGTGATACTTGCGGTGCACAGCCTCCCTGCCCATATAGTCCAGCGTGTCATGCATCCATCCCATGTCCCATTTCAGTCCGAATCCAAGGCCGCCAAGGTAGGTTGGCCGGGAGACCATTGGCCATGATGTCGATTCTTCTGCAATGGTCTGCACATCAGGGTAGTTGCGGTACACCTCTTCGTTCAGCTTCCTCAGGAAGGCGATTGCCTCAAGGTTCTCCCGTCCACCAAGCTTGTTCGGACTCCACTCTCCCCGCTTCCTTGAGTAGTCGAGGTACAACATGGATGCCACTGCATCCACTCTGAGACCATCGGCGTGGTACTTGTCCAGCCAGAAGAGCGCGTTGCTAATCAAGAAGGATTGGACTTCAGCCCGGCCGTAGTTGAATATCAGGCTCTTCCAGTCGGGATGGAATCCTTTCTGCTTGTCGGCGTGCTCGAAGAGATGTGTGCCATCGAAGTAGCCCAAGCCATGCTCATCCGTAGGGAAATGCGATGGTACCCAGTCCAGTATCACTCCTATGCCATTCTGGTGCAGATAATCGACGAGGTACATGAAGTCTTGTGGTGTGCCATAGCGGCTGGAAGGGGCGAAGTAGCCGGTGATCTGGTAGCCCCAGGAGCCGAAAAACGGGTGTTCCATCACGGGCAGAAACTGAACGTGAGTGAATCCCGTTTCGAGTACGTGTTGCGTGAGCAGGGGGGCAAGCTCTCTATAGCTGAGTGAGCGGTTGTCCTCCTCTGGAACCCTTCGCCACGAGCCGAGGTGTACTTCATAGATTGATTGAGGACTGTTGAGCGTACTATGTTGTCCTCGTTCCCGCATCCAGATTCCGTCGCCCCATTCGTAGTTGATATCGTGGGTGACTGAGGCCGTGAGGGGTGCCACCTCGCTGAAGAATCCGAAGGGGTCTGCTTTCTGTGCCTGGTAGCCGCGGTAGTTCGACGTGATGTCGTACTTGTATCGACTATCTTCGGCAAGACCCGGACAGAACCCTTCCCAGATGCCCGAGTTTCCCCGTTCGCTGAGCGGGTGTGCCCCTGGCTTCCAGGCATTGAAATCGCCCACGACAGATACCTTTTTTGCATTCGGCGCCCAGACTGCGAAGAACGTTCCGGTCGTCTGTGCGACCTGCATGCGATGGGCACCCAGCTTCTCGTACAACCGGAAATGACTGCCCTCATTGAACAGGAAGACATCATCGTCTGTGAGTGTCGACGGTCCGTATACCATCTTGTCGGCAGCTTTCGCCATCAGATGCTGACCTCCTTCTTCACGGTGCCTGCAACCGGCGTGAGTTTCAGGTCTTTCAACGCCGTGGCTACCTCCGGAGTACTCACTATTTCCTCAAGGGAGAGTGCGGCCTTCTGTCTCCAACTCGGATAGCGCGTGCCAATACCCGGCACGTTTGGCTGCTCCGTCTCCAGCCAGAGGTCTTCAAGGTTCACCATGACGTATCTCGCGCGGCTGTCCCCCATCCATCCAAGTATGCATCGTAGCACTTGCAGCGTATCCATGCGTGATTGACCGGACTGGCAGAGAGTTCCAAGCATGGTTGTCAGCATGTGCCTTGCCTGTGCTCTGCGTTGCCGTGCCGAGGGTGCGTCTGCCGATGCGAGTATCCCCAGTTCCTGTTGTTGGCGTATGTCAAGGTCGTTCCAGAATGACGCAAACGGGGGCATGTCATGTGTTCCCATGCTGGCCATGCAATTTGCGGGAATGGTGGGACTGATTCCTCTTGCGAAAGAGTCCATCTCGTAGTACAGCACAAACATGCGGCTGATACCATGATGAGCCATCGCACGAGGTATCTCCCGGGGCACTGTGCCCAGGTCTTCTCCAATCACCGCCGTGTGATGCCTGTGTGATTCCAGGCTGATGATGGCATACGTCTCTTCCGGGTGGTACTTCACATACGTTCCTTCTGACGCCTGCCCTCCAGGGGGGATACAGAACAGGTGGTGCAGCCCCATGATGTGGTCGATACGCAGCGCTTGTGCGTTTCGCATGTGATGACTCAGGCACGCCCGGATGTACTCATAGCCCGTCTCCCTGATCGCCTCCGGGTGAAACGGAGGCGCACCCCAATCCTGTCCGGTGGTGAAGACGCTGTCCGGCGGAGCACCGCAGGAAACGCCTTTGAGGAAGCAGTCTTTCTGCCTCCATGCGTCGTAGCCGTCAGGGTGAACGCCGACCGGCAGGTCCAGGTAGAGCCCCACATCTTTCTCTGACGCGCGTTCGACGCATTGTGTCATCTGCTCATGGGCTATCCATTGAACAAACTCGTAGTAGTGCTTCGTGGCGGCGTCAAAGTCAGCAGGCCTGATGTCTCCGTTGCGCATACGTTCAGGCCACTCGTGCCATGAGGCCTTGCCTTCCTGGACAATGGCTGCGCGGAAGGCCGCATAGTCTGATACGAGAGGATGCGTGTGCAGGAATCTCTTCAGTTCGCGGTGTGCTGTGCCGTCCTGCGCGCGTACATGTAGTGCGAGCGGTGCCAGTATCTGTTCTTTCAGGTTTTCGACTCTGTTGTAGTCAACGAGAGACGAACCTCTCAAGCCCCGGCACTCCTCCTGGAATGCAGTGCTTTCGAGCAGGGCACGCGCATCGGGGCATTCGTTCACAAACGGGATATCTTCCACATCAATGTAGAATTCTCCCCAGAGAAGTCGTGTCACAGGGAGATACGGGCTTGAGCCGCCGTGCTCTTCATGAAAGGAGGGCAGCAGCGGAAGTGTCCCGAGGAGACCTCCACCCTGGTTGTGTATCCATCCTGCCAGTGTTTCCAGTGAGGTGTAGGTGCCTGCACCCCAGTCCTGCTTTGTACGCAGTGCGTACAGAGGGGCGAAACAACCCCACCTGTCACTTCCATCCGGCTCCTTGCGATAGCTCCTGGTGGGAGCGGATATGATGAGCGACTTGCCCTGAGGCTCGTCCGAATCCACGCTGAGCGTGTGATAGCCGAAGGGAAGGTGAATCCCCGTATCGATTCGATGCGTGCGAATTGTGGAACTCCCGACATGCTTCGCTCGCAGTTCCTCCATACGAATATTTCGAGAGTCGACCCGCATCGTGGTGCCGCCCTCGGTCGTAATCGTGAACAACCTGGGGGGACTGTCATTTCCGAGAGTGCGAGCTTCGAATGGTGGCAGCATCCCATCCCATGCAATGATGACTGGCTCGAGGGGGCGGCTCGACTGGCGCAGCGCAGTCTGTCTCCGTGACTCGTTGCAGTCGGCGGCGCAGTTGGCCGCTACACCTAGAGAGCCAAGGAGCGCCTTCAGCGTGGCCTCGGCGGCACGTACTCTCACTCCCTGGACGTTGAAGTACGATGTCTGAATGCCATGCATTCGCGCGAGCGAATGGAGCCCTGCTGTGGATGGTAGGTGAGTCATTGCTCGGCCTTGAGGATGTCCAGTATTCCCTCAAGAGGCACACTGAGCCACTCAGGGCGCGAATTCATCTCGTAGTTCACCTCGTACAAAGCCTTCTGCAGCAGGTAGCAGTCCAGGAGTACAGCCGTGTCCTCGGGTCTCGAAGGGAGGACTGGAGTGTCAGCCAGGATATCCATGTATGAGCGCAGGAATGCACTGGAAACCCACATGTACCACGAGCGGGCCCAGTCCTCAAGAGCCGGAATGTCCGTTCTTCTCAACACGCTTGTAGCTTGCTCATGCAGCGCGACATGCGTTGCGTAGTGGAAGGACCGTATCATTCCCGCCACGTCCTTCAAGGGTGAACGCTTGATGCGTCTCTCTCCGAGACTCATGGCGGGTTCTCCCTCGAAGTCGATTATCACGAAGTCTCCGCCGGTGTGGAGTAGCTGTCCGAGGTGGTAGTCGCCGTGGCAGCGGATGCGCATTCCGTTGATGCGGCGGCGCGTGACCGCCTGCAGTCTAGAGAGGATGGCATCGCGTTGAGACAGGACAGTCTCGGCTTCTCCCCGCATCTCATCAGAGAGATTGGGCAGTGTACTCCTGAGTGCGTTCAACACTTGTATCGCGTAGCCGCGGTGGCCGTGGAAGAGCGACCGCTGGTACATGGCGGAGAATGGCTCCGGTGCGAAATTCGTACTCTCGGCTGATGCGAGTGCAAGATGCAGTTCAGCGGTACGTTGACCGAGCAATCTGGCGGACTCCAGGTAGGGGCCTATTACCTCGTCAGCCTGCGGGGGAATCTCCTCCTGGCTTATCTTGAGCAGGGACTTGCCTTCTGGCAGGCACGCGCACTCGTGGGAGAGAGTCAGGGCCTGTTCAAAGAAGCGCCCGAGCACGTCCAGAGTGTACTTCCATGCGTTGCCTTCATTGCGTGTGTAGGTGTGCAGGATGGCGAGTGTAACAGGTTCTGAACGGATTTCAGTCCTGTATTCGATTGCTCCTGCGACTGACGGGGTATTCGAATAGGGCTCCTGCTCAGTGAGAAAGCGCCCTATCTCGAGTTCAGGTGAAGTGCCTTCCTCAAGCCTTCGGTAGAGCTTGAGGATAAACCTGTCTCCAAAGACTGCGGAGGTGTTGGATTGCTCTGCCTTGAGGAGCCTTGATTCCAGCATTTCCTGCAGAGGCCCACGTGTCCGGGTGAAGATGCTCTTGGCCCGATACGATGTCATCGTACCGTGTTGCCCCTTCTGGCGTCTTCTTCGCTCGATGGATTTCAGTAGCGCATCCCTGAATTCAGGAGAAGCGAGTGCGTCGAAGATGATTTCCGGCGTCTCGGTTGCGCCCGTCTTTCGTTCCAGGTTGGCGATCAGCAGGTCAGGTCTGTCAGTCAGCAAGTGGGTCGCAGTCTCTCCGCTGGCCAGCCCGACGGGAATAAGATAGGACTCCGGTTCTCCGTCCGTGTACTCGACGCGCAAGATTATGAGGAGCGCCGACGAGTCATCATAGACGACTGGAATCGCTTCCTGGATGGTTGCCGTTCGGGTGCGTCGAGCTTTGCCGCCGAACCACCTTGAGCGGCGGGCATACCGTAACAGTGCGGTCTCGAAACGCGTCCTGTACGGGCGCCTCGTAAGGTCCTCCAGACCCTTCCTCACTGTCAATGTCGGGATGATGGTCTCCCGTGCCGGTCCGCTTTCTCGTGTCCTTGATTCCTCGGATTCAAGGGCAAACCAGTAGAACGCGTATGGGCCCAGGCTCAGAGGAAAGGGGCTTTCAGTGATGGTTGGAAACACTGTCCTTCCGAACAGCTCAATGGGGACACGTCCCGCCAATCCTGCCAATCCTGCCAATCCTGCCAGGTTCAGGTACGTGTGTTGCGCATGCCTCGAAAGGTTGGCAACAACAAGCAGAGTCTCGTCCTCGTAACGGCGTATGAAGGCGAGAATCTTGCGATTCTCCGGATGGAGGAACTCGATGTTTCCCCTGCCGAATGCCTTGTATCTACTCCTCAGTGCAATCAACCGTTTCATCCACCACAGGAACGAATCCGGGTTGTTCTGTTGCGTCTCGACGTTGATGGTCTCGTAGTGATACTCGGGCTCTATGTTCACTGGCAGGTAGAGCCGCTGGGGGTTTGCGGCAGAGAATCCGGCGTTCCTGTCCGCGCTCCATTGCATCGGAGTCCTCACGCCGTTGCGGTCGCCGAGATAGAAGTTGTCTCCCATGCCAATCTCGTCGCCGTAGTAGATGACCGGAGTGCCCGGAAGCGAAAACACAAGGGCTTTCATCAATTCCATCTTCTTGCGGTC
>JAFGFT010000056.1 GCA_016930935.1 Dehalococcoidia bacterium
ACGCGATTCTAGCAGAAGCCCGTAGCTACGTCAATCGTCGGAGCATCGCCAGAACACACCTGGCAGGTGACGGCGGTACGGCATGAGCACATGACGTGGTATCATCAAGCCACGCTACATCCGGGTCGAGGTGAATGAGTACCCAGCCGTTCGAGATAGTGAGCCACACTGCGGATATCGCCATGGCCGTTCGTGGCCGCACGCTGGCAGAATTGATGGCGAATGCAGGATGTGCTCTGTACTCCATGCTCCTCGGTCCATGCAATTCAACTGAACAGATAGAGAGGACCGTAGTGGTCGATTCTATCGACCGTGACGCCCTTCTCGTCGACTGGCTCAACGAACTCATCTACATGGTAGACGTTGAACAGCTCGCCTTCGCGCGATTCGAGATTGTGCACATGGATGACACACGTGCCACAGTCCGCTGCTTCGGACACCCAATCGACGAAACGCACCATCGGTTGAAACGCGACATCAAGGCTGCAACTCATCACATGGCGCAAATCGAATCGGATGGTAGCGAATTCACCGCACGCGTGATACTCGACATATAAGGACAGTCTCATGATACAGATACGCAAGCTCGATCAGTATCGCTGGGAGATTCCGGCGACCTACAAGACCGGCATGCGCGTCAGCGGCATTGTGTATGCCAGTGACTCAATGATGGAGGTACTGCGACAGGACCAGTCACTTGAACAGGTTGCCAACGTTGCCTTCCTCCCGGGCATAGTCGGCCACTCAATGGCAATGCCTGACATCCACTGGGGATACGGCTTCCCTATCGGTGGCGTCGCAGCGACTACAGTCGAACACGGCGTTGTCTCTCCAGGCGGCGTTGGCTACGATATCAACTGCGGCGTGCGGCTCTTGCGAAGCGACCTCACCGAGGAAGACGTCCGTCCACTCTTGTCCCCTCTCATCGAAACCATGTTCCGCAACGTGCCATCCGGAGTGGGCTCGAAAGGAAGATTCAAACTGAGCGAGAAAGAGCTCCTGCTGCTGCTCGCTACAGGCGCTCCATGGGCTGTGAATCGCGGCTTTGGCACGATGGATGACCTTGAAGCCACCGAAGACGGAGGATACATGGCCGGAGCTGAACCTGACGCCGTCAGTCAACGAGCACTCACTCGAGGACTGCCACAGATGGGAAGCCTCGGCTCAGGAAACCACTTCATGGAGATACAAGTTGTCCGTGATATCTTTGCCAAGACGGCAGCCGCTGCCATGGGCATTGAGCAGACAGGGCAGATTCTCATCCTCATCCATACGGGTTCACGTGGGTTCGGCCACCAGGTATGTACTGATGCTCTCAGGGTGATGGAGCGTGCAGTGAGCCGAAACGAAATCGCTCTACCCGACCGACAGCTTGCCTGCGCCCCTGTAAAATCTCCGGAGGGCCTTGCCTATCTATCCGCCATGCGTAGCGCTGCAAACTACGCATGGTGCAACCGGCAATTCATCACACATTGGGTGAGAGAGTCTTTCGCCGAGGTGTTCGGCGTTCCTCAGGACAGACTTGCACTACGCCAGGTGTATGACATCGCTCACAACATAGCCAAGTTGGAAACCCATGAAGTCGACGGCACGCAAGTGCCCCTCTGCGTGCACCGCAAGGGGGCAACACGAGCCTTTCCTCCTGGACATCCAGATATCGGCCCACGCTACAAGTCCATCGGACAGCCCGTTCTGATTCCCGGAGACATGGGCCGCTGCTCCTATGTCGCGGTGGGGACAAGCACCGCTATGGACACCACATTCGGGTCCACATGTCACGGTGCAGGAAGGCTCCTCAGCAGAGGTACCGCCCGCAAGTCAATCACGGGTCAGCAAGTAGCTGCTGACCTTCAGAAGAGATCCATCTATGTGCGGACAGCAGACATCCCTGCCCTTGCGGAAGAAGCGTCACTTGCCTACAAAGACGTGAGCGAAGTAGTCCAGGTTGCTGAAGGTGCAGGTCTCTGCAGGAAGGTCGTTAGAGCCGAGCCGCTCGCCATCATCAAGGGATAGCAGCGAGAATACAGCCCCACTTCATGAACTCAGCACCATCACGTCGGCGCCCCATCGTTCCTCCACACACCCGTTGGTTCGAACGGTGTGCTCCGGCCCCAATTGCATAAGCAGAGGGTCCCTGCACCGTTGGCGCAGGAACCCTCGAAGTCACCTGAAGATTGTCAGCGACTAGCCCACTATCTCAGACAAGGATATGTGCGTATCCACCATGTCTTTGAGCAACTCCATCTTCTTCACGTCGTCCTTGACCAGCAACGGGTCGATACTCTCTATCTGAGACGCTGTCTGATAGGTGTCAAACGGAACGAGCAGCAATGGGATGTTCCTCTCCGAAGCCTTTGATATTATGTTAGCCGCAGGCAGCATGTTGTTGGTCAGGATGATTCCCGAAGTGTTGCTCTCGATGGCAGCCAACACCAGGTCGCTCCTGTCGCCACCCGTGATCACCAGTTTCCCTTCCTTCTTAAACAGGGGATTCTGCAAGGCGACGTTTGTGGACATCGCGCCAACCATTATCGCGTTGACCTTCTGACTCAAGCCGCTTTCTCCCGCCACAACCTTGGCCAGCAATCGTTCCGCCAGATGCCCGACAGTCAGTTTCGTCAGTTCACCTTCAAAAGGCACAACGCCGAGGACTTTCACTCCGAGTGCAACCACATCTTCCACATGCGTGCACTTATAGTCTTCAAGATTGCGTACCTTGTTGATAATGACGCCCGCGAAATCAATACCATTAAGGTCAACGTAGCGCTTCACAAAGGCCAGGTCATCAACCACAACGCTCTCGCTCCCACTCACAACAAGAACCAATCGGCCACCCAATTGAGATGCAAGTGCCATTGAGTCAAGACTGATTGATGCACCGCAGGACAACGACTCACCCGCCTCTACAAAGACTATGTCCTTGCCCTCACCGGCAGCGGATTGCATCTCGCCCAGTTTTTCCTTCATTCCCGCCGCATCGTACATGTACCTCAGTTTCGCATGCTCGAAGCCGATAGTCATGTCCTCAGGGTTGCCTTCGAGCCCGAATACGTTGGTGACCAACGCGGCATCATAGTCCCACAATCTCTTCTTGCGGTACAGCAATCTGTCCCCGAGCGGCTTCATATAACCGGCGGGCTTTCCAGCCGCCTTAGCGAGGCCGACGATCAAGCTGGTCTTGCCGGCGCTCTTGTGCGTCGAACCCACGACGATGGTTTTCATTGTGCTACGCCTCCTCAGATTCCTTAAGTAGGATTCTCACATCGACGGCCTTGACCCCATCCCCGTGGTCATACACCACGAGCGGATTTACCTCGATGTCAGTGATCGCAGGGCAGTTCTTCAGTATCCAGCCTACCTTGATGATAGAACTCGCCACCTCGTCAATGTCCTTGCGCGCCTCTCCCCTCACACCGAGGAGCAGAGGATACGAGTTGATTTGCCCAATCATGTTGAGTACCTCTTCACGACTCAACGGGAAAGACCTGAAGGCAATGTCCTTCAGAACCTCAACGTACACGCCACCCAGACCAAACATCACGGTTGACCCGAACGAGCCATCCTGTCGGGCACCAACAATTGTCTCAACGCCCTTCTGAATCATCTCGTCGACCTGTATCCCCTCGATAACCGCGTCCGCCTTATAGGCCCGGCAGTTCTTCAGAATGGCCTCGTATGCTTCAAGGACCTCTTTTTCATTCTCGAGGTCGAGAGCAACACCGCCCGCATCACTCTTATGGATGATGTCCTTGGACACGACTTTGATAACAACTGGATATCCAATCTCAGAGGCATACCGCACCGCCTCCTCTGGATTGTGCGCGATGCGGCTCTGCGGAATAGTGATTCCCGCTGCCCGCATTACCTCCTGCGCCTCATGAGCAAGCAGGAAATGTCTCCCATCGGCTCGCGCACTGGCAATAACGGTGTCAATCAGCGCGGTATCGATGTCAGCCGTGGCAACTTCCTGCACTTCACCAGACTTATTCCGGTAGTCAGCATACAGCGCCCCGAGAAAAGCAGTCATAGCGTACACATCGGGGAACACTGGGATTCCCTGCGCCTTCAATTCAACGATGCTCTCCTCCACTTCCTGGCCACCAAACAGGGAAAACACTATCGGCTTCACAGGCTTATATTCCGCGTAGCGCTGTTCCGCAATCGCTGCGAACTGTTCCGCATCAAAATCTGCGGTCTGACAACCCAGGCATGCCACAGAATCAATGTTCTCGTTCTCCAGCGCCGCAACGAGAGCTTTGTCGTAGTCGTCAGGACTCGCACCGCCGGTAATATCCACAGGGTTCTTCGCAGAACCGAATGAAGGCATCACACCTTCGAACGTCTTCTTCAGGTCCGCAACATCGTCGGACAGATTGACGCCGTATTTCTCGCACGCGTCTGCCGTAAGAACACCGATACCACCACCGTTAGTGATGATGACACAATCTTCGCCAAGCGGCATCGGCGAATCCGCCAGGAACTTGCACCAGTTGAGTGCCTCTTCGATGCTCTCGGCACGAATGACACCACACTGCCGCGCGATATCGTCAAACACTTTGTCTTCGCCGGCAAGCGACCCCGTGTGAGACGCGGCAGCCTGGGCTCCACGCCTCGACCTGCCTGACTTGATGACTACAACCGGCTTCTTGCGGGTAGCCTTTCTCATCACGTCCACAAGCCTGGCACCCGACTTGACCCCTTCAAGGTACATGAGGACAACTTTTGCGTCATCCTGCAACGTCAGATACTCAAGCAGGTCTGCCTCATCAACATCAGACTTGTTGCCGACTGAAATCATGGCTGACAGACCGATTCCCTC
>JAFGFT010000007.1 GCA_016930935.1 Dehalococcoidia bacterium
ATCCACTTGACCGCAACAGATGTGTCGAGTCCTCCGGAATATGCAAGTACTGCTTTGTCAGCCATCAGGCCTCCCTAATACGAGGACAGAACCGTCCTCAAAATATCGATTGCTTCATCTATCTCGTCATTGCTGGTAATCAATGGTGGCATGAATCTCAGGGTGTTCGGCTTGACGCCGTTGATGAGAAGGCCATGCTGAAGACAGCGCAGTACCACATCCGGCGCGATGTCTTCGTGCAACTCCAGTGCTATCAGCAGTCCTCTGCCCCTGGTTTCCTTTGCCAATGGGAAGTCGGCAACGACCTCATCAAGTTGCTTCAGGAAATGGGCACCGGCTTGCTTCACGTGCGCGGCAAGGTCATTCTCCACCACGTACTTCATAACGGCGTATCCGGCCGCGCATGCGAGCGGGTTGCCTCCAAAAGTCCCTCCGTGGTCACCGGGGCTGAAAGCAGATGCCGACTCTTTGGCGAGCACCGCGCCGATGGGAACCCCTGATGCAAGTCCTTTCGCGAGCGCCATGATGTCCGGCTCGACACCATACTGCTCGTAGGCGAAGAGTGTTCCGGTGCGTGCGACACCTGTCTGAATCTCATCGAGAATAAGCAGGATGCCCTTCTCGTCACACCACTCACGTACTTCTCTGAGGTAACTCTCATGAGGAATCCGTACTCCTGCCTCGCCCTGGATGGGTTCGAGCATTACCGCGCATGTCTTGTCGGACGTGCCGGCCTTGATGGCTTCAACGTCGTCCCATTCTACGTTCACGAAGCCCAGTGGCATCGGCAGATAAGGTTCCTGGAACTTAGGCTGGGCAGTGGCAGCAGTCATTGCAAGTGTGCGCCCATGAAAAGAGTTTCCCACCGTGATGACCTCATAGGCTCCGTTGAGGTGAACCCTGCCATACCGTCTCGCGAGTTTCACGGCACCCTCTGTTGCCTCAGCGCCGCTGTTGCCGAAGAACACTCTGTCCATGCAACTGTTCTGAATCAGAATTTCTGCCAGTTCCAGTTGAGGTACCGTGTAGAACTGATTCGACGTATGAATCAATGTGCGGGCCTGGCGTTCAATGGCTTCCACCAAGACAGGATGGCAGTGGCCCAACGTGTCGACGGCCCAGCCTCCGACCATGTCGAGATACTCTGTGCCTTTGTCGTCCCAGACTCGTACACCTCGACCTCGGACGAGGGTAACGGGTACCCTCTTGAACGTGCGGAGGTAGAGTTGGCTTTCGAGTTCAGGCCAGTTCGTCTCGGACAATAGATGTTCCCCCTACTTGATCATCAAATTCGCGAAGCAACGCATGCTGCGTGGTTCCGTCGATAATACGTGTCTCCTTCACAATCTGCGATGCAACGACGCACGCACGGGTCTTGGGGAGCATGCCTCCCCGGATGATTCCTTCTTGGGTGAGCCGTGCCACATCGGTTGTGGAGAGCCTTGGAAGCACCTTCTTGTGTGTATCGAGAACGCCGGGCACATCGGTGAGATAGACGAGTCTTGACGCCCTGAGCGCGATAGCTATCTCAGCCGCCACGTCATCCGCGTTGACATTCAGCAGCGTGCGGACTCCCTCGCGCTTGCCGTAGCAAACCGGCGAGATTACGGGTAGAAAACCGGCGTCAAGGAGGGCGGAGACAAGACGGGGCTTCACACGCCCGACGTCGCCAACGAATCCAAGCGCAGGGTTCATGACGTCTGCGGCAATGAGGCCCCCATCGACGCCTGCGATACCAACCGCTGTGCCGCCGGCGTTGTTCAATTCCAGGACAAGGCGCTTGTTGACCAAACCTGCCAGTACGGCAGTGACAACGTGCAACTCTTCCTGATTGGTGACCCTGAGGCCGGCGATGAAGGTTGACTGGATTCCCAGTCGAGACGACCAGCTACTGACCTCCCCACCGCCACCGTGTACGACAACCACCTTCTGGGAGCGTTTCTGGAGTAAAACGAGATCCGCGAGGGAAGTATCGCCTTGCCCGAGGGTGCTCCCTCCGATTTTGACGACTACAATTTGTCCAGTCAATAGCGTTCCGCGCTACGTAGTGTACGAAGCATTAATGGTAACATACTCGCGCGACAGGTCACAGCCCCAGCCCGTGGCTCCCGCGGTCCCGAGTCCAAGGTCTATGCAGAGCGTGACCTCAGGAGAACTGAGTGATTCGCGCATCTCATCTTCATCGAATGGAAGCGGCATACCATTGGCCATCACGGGCACGCCGTTGAGCGAGAGGCCGCATAGGGAGGCGTCCATCTGCGCCCCGCTGCGGCCAACAGCGCAGACTATTCTTCCCCAATTGGGGTCGGCGCCGTGGATAGCGGTCTTGACGAGGGGGGAGGCAGCTACCGTGCGTGCAGCCACCCGTGCATCCGCCTCTGTGACCGCTCCCGCCACTGTGACTTCAATCAACTTGGTGGCTCCCTCGCCGTCTGCAGCAATCTGCTTCGCCATGTATTTGAGGACGTAGTGAAGCCCTGCTTCGAAGTCAGCGCCATTGGTTTCATCGAGAAGGGGATTGCCCGCGATTCCGTTCGCCAGTATGACGAGGGTATCGCTCGGGCTTGTATCACCGTCGACAGAGACCATGTTCAGTGTTGAGTCGGCGGACCGTCGGAGTGCGGCCTGGAGAAACGCGGCATCAACACACGCATCCGTGGTAACGAAGCACAGCATGGTTCCCATGTCAGGGTGGATCATGCCGGAGCCTTTTGCCGCCGCGCCGATGTGAACCGTGGTTCCGGCGCACGTGAAGGAAATGGCGATTTCCTTGGGTCTTGTGTCTGTCGTCATGATGGCGTGCGCGAACTTACTGCCACCATCCGTGTCCAGTGAGAGTCCGGCGACGCTGTTCTCAATCCTCTCAAGAGGTAGAAAAGTGCCAATCACTCCCGTGCTGGCAACGAGGACCTCTTCTGCGGGAATCCCAAATCTGGCAGCCGCCATTTGCGCGACGGCTTCTGCGTCCTGGATGCCCTTGTTGCCTGTGCAGGCATTGGCGCAGCCGGAGTTCGCTATGACTGCGCGAGCGATTCCCCCTGCAACGCGGCGCTCGGAGACCTGCACGGCGGCAGACCTCACCACGTTTCGCGTAAACACTCCTGCAGTGACTGCCGGAACGCGTGAGACCACTACGGCAACGTCAAGCCTGTCAGGGTACTTTATGCAGGCGGCGGCAGCACCCGCGGTGAAACCTGCCGGCGTTGCCACATTTCCGTCTTCTATGATTTTGAACATGTCGATACCCCTACTGCCTGCGTATTGTAGCTGATGTCATGTTGCTGCGGACACCTTTGCAGGGAACTCCTGAGAGGACTGCCTCTTAGCATGCGGTGTCAGATGCTCTATAATATCAAACGCTCGCGGTCTATCAGGTATACTGTCCTCCTCCAACAGAAGGCCGTCGTCGAGGGAGAGTGTTTGTATGGCATGGCGAACAGATTCAAGCGTAATTGCTCCTGGTCGTTACTATCTGTCCGGGGCTGACGCAATTGTGGAAGGTGCGGTCGCCGCACGCTGTGGCTACTTTGCCGGCTATCCGATAACTCCCACCACTGAGGTTCTGGAGCGAATCGCCGTCCGTTTTCCCGAAGTTGGCGCCTCCTTCATGCAGATGGAGGATGAGATAGCGTCGGTGTGCTCCTGTATTGGTGCCTCCTGGGCTGGGGTGAAATCGATGACGGTGACCTCTGGACCCGGTTTCAGCCTGATGCAGGAAGGCATCGGACACGCCGTCATGACAGAAGCACCGATGGTGGTTGTGGATGGACAGAGGGCAGGTCCCAGTACGGGGCAGGTCACGGTTGGTGCGGGAGATGTGATGCAGGCCCGATGGGGTATGCATGGAGGCATCCCGACCATTGCTCTCGCACCATGGTCGGTTCAGGAACTCTATGATGGAACCATCCACGCCTTCAACCTGGCGGAACAGTATCGCCTTCCGGTGCTGGTGATGGCCGAAGCCGCCACTACACATCTGAACGAAGTCCTTGAGATTGGTCCTGAAGTGAACCTTTTCGACCGTGACAAGAAACCTGGAGCGCCCCCTTTCGGTTGTGATACATCTGATGGGGTGCCGCCGATGCCGAGCTTCGGCGAGGGCGAAAAGTTGCTCGTGACCGCATCAACACATGATGCGCGCGGGTTCCGCCGTACTGCCGACCCTGCCACTGAGAGAACGCTCACAACCCGACTCTACAACAAGATAATGTTGCACGAGAGCGACATCTCGGAGGTGGAATCCTACTACATGGATGACGCCGAGGTGGCTGTGGTGGCATACGGCTTTACGGCACGAAGCGCACTGTCTGCAGTGGAACAGTTGCGGCGCGAGGGCATGAAAGCCGGCATGGTCAGACTGAAGACACTCTGGCCGTTCCCTTCTCAGGCCATCGGCGAGGTAGGGAGACAGGTCAAGCTCATTGTTGTACCCGAGATGAACCTGGGCCAGATGGTGTACCCGGTGACTGCCGCAGTGTCGTGCCGTGTAGCGCAGTATAATCAGATGGATGGCATGGTCATCTATCCGTCGGCGATTGTTGAGACGGTGAGGAGGGCAGCGCAATGAGTAGTGAATGGCGTCGCTTTCTCCGTCCTGGTGTGACCTTGCCCTTCTGTCCCGGCTGTGGCCACAGGCTGCTGTTGAAGCATCTGCTTGTTGCCATCGATGAGATGGGACTGGATATCGACCGGATGCTGTTTGTCTCAGGCATTGGATGCGGAGGCTGGATTCCGAGCCCCTGCATATTTGGAGACACTCTTCATTGTCTTCATGGCAGAGCCATACCGTTTGCGGTTGGCGCAAGTGTGGCAAATCCTGACTTGACGACGCTTGTGGTGAGTGGCGATGGGGACCTCGCTGATATTGGAGGCAACCATCTCATTCACGCGGCGCGCCGTGACCAGAACATAACAGTCATCTGCGCCAACAACATGAACTACGGAATGACGGGTGGTCAGGTGTGTTCGACGACACCTTCCGGTGCGGTGACACATACCACTCCAAAGGGCAACACTACTCGCCCGTTCGACCTTTGCAGGCTCGTTCGTGGTGC